>JBIKMG010000061.1:0-9099 GCA_044359385.1 Coxiellaceae bacterium | reverse complement strand
TGTACGCTTTCTTTTCTGGAAACATGTTAAAGTTCGTGATGGCTAGGAAAATCACTTGGTTTAGTTCTTCGTAGGCTTGATTTTGATTGAGCTGTCTACCATAAGCACGGGCTGCGTAAAATTGAGCCCGTTTCGCAAAATCTTTGGTTCTGGCCACTTGCATCTCAATAATATGCTTTCGCCCAAACTGATCTTCGCAGAGAATATCGACGATACTTTCTTTTTTGGCCATCGCTTCGGGATCTTGGATGGTTGGCAAAAAGCGGACGGTTTGTACCTTAGCATCGCCTAAGTCCAATACGTCGTTTAAAAAATGAATTAAAATGTCTTTGTTTCGTTCTTGACCAAATAACCGCTTAAACGCCACATCGTTTTGCGGATTTAGGAACTTACTAAATACCATTCTCCCCCCCCCCTCGCTCTGTAACATCGCTCGTTTGGACTATTATTAGTCATTTTTAATCAGAATACCACCGGGTTCTTAGTCTCTCATAAAGGCTACCCTTCCCTGAACGACACAGATTCGACGGAGCAGTCTCTTTCCTAGAAACTGTAGTCACGAGATTTTTAGCCATAGAGCAAGGCACCTGATCTGAACAGAAGGCAGGAATGAGGCTGTGTTTTTAGCATAACGAGTCGCAATTCCGCGCCATTGTTTGAGGTAAAGAAAAGCATTTCCGACCAAATAGCAGGCTTTATAGAGACTTTTGTCATAAGTCCGTTGTGTTTTTCAATTTTTCCTGGGTGGAATCACAGAAATCATGCCTTTTTCTGCAGCTTTGTTAACAATATCGTCACTATCATAAGCCTTATCAGCTAGCAAATGCGCGTCATCTAGTCCTTCGATAAGTTTTGAAGCTTGTGTGCAATCAGCTGTGGTACCGTCTGTGATAACCATTCGGACCGGCATACCAAACGCATCCACGGCCAAGTGTATCTTGGTATTAAGCCCCCTTTTGAACGGCTCATCTCTTGGTTTCCTCCCCGTGCTCCTGTCGCGTTAGGGTGCACTTTAATGTGAGTCGCATCGATCATGAGCCACTCAAAATCGGGGTCGATGATCCGTTTTTCCAGCAACTTTTCCCATACTCCCTTGTCTCTCCATCGGATAAATCACGGGGGAGTATTACTCCATCGGCCATAATCGGGCGGTAAATCTCGCCAGGGTGCACCCGTGCGAAGGATCCAAAAAACGGCATTGATAAATTGCCGATTGTTCCTGGCTCTACCACCCCAAACCCCTTCTCTGCCAGGAAGATGGGGTTCTAAAAGTCTTCAAGCATGCTCCGAAATATCATGCCGAGGGTGTCTGTGTTGGATTTTTTTTCTCTTTAGTCCTGTGTGTGATCTCCATCCATATAACCTATTTTCTATCTCGTGACTAAAGTGTCTAAAGCGTAATGATTCGATAAAAAACGCTGAATAGGTGGGATTCTTGGGTCGATACGATTATTTTGATAGGTGCTTCAGCCATTCCCAACAAATCCACTCAGATGCTAGCTCTAGGCTAAGCAATCCACGATGTGGAATCTCTCTACTTTCATCAAGAAGAACCTCGCCCGCCTTTTTAATCGTTAACTCTATTCGATGTGATACTGGCTTCTCTCCTGCCCAAAAATCCGCTAAGCCCCTCACTTCAATCACTGTCACTGCATCATCGGAAAAGACCTGTTGCGTATGGGGAAAAAGTAAACGCGATATCAGGCGCTGACCAGTTGCTCTATCGTTCAAAGAATACCTGTCTTTACAATAGGCTAACTTTTCAACTAGTTGTTTAGATGCTCTATCGTTACCGACAGCAAATTTTTCGACTCTGTTTTCAATCTGAAAAGCGATATGATCTAAACACTTTTGAGTTTTTGCCAAGAGTTTAAGCTCTAAATAAGGATATTCCACACGATAAGCTAACTGCACTGCGTTTGTTTTTTCCAAGCGAGGACATGATGCCGCGCCCTTATCATTGTCCACCAGTGGATCACACAACGCGGCAATAGAACCTTCACTAACTCCTAGTAAAAACCAGTGCTTTTTTTGGGGCCAGTTCGACTCCATTTTTGCTTTTATACCCGGTAAGACCGATCGCTTAAACATCGGTTGACACTCATTGGGAGGCCCCGGCAACATGAAAATATGGCAATCCTCTTTCAGCACATAACAACCTGCTGCACTCCCCTGTTTGTTTTCCAAAACAGTTGCACCAGGAGGCAGCATCGCCTGGCTGCGATTATTTTCAGGAATAGGGAGATTTAATACGCGAAAACGCTGACGAATAGATTCCCAAACAGATTCCTGAAACTCAAGTTCAATACCCAATACCTCTGCCAAAGCAAAGCGTGTGCGATCATCACTCGTTGGCCCTAAGCCACCCGTGATAATAACAATGGCATAACGTTCTATGAGTTCACGCATCGCTTCAGCAATCACCCTCTGGCTGTCGCTCACAACACGATGCTCCGTGGTTTCAAAACCCAGCTCAAATAAATGATCGGCCATCCATGGCGTGGATGTATTAATCACACTTCCACTGACTAATTCACTTCCTGTTGCAAGAAATGCAATTCCCTCTCTACCCACTTACGCTCTCCTCTCCTTCATCCAAATAGGCGAGTTTATCTGGAACATCCTTCCACTCATCAGCATCAACGGGAGAGGGCTTAATGAAACTTAATACCGGCCATTTTTGAGAAAGTCTCGCGTTAATCTCTAAAAATATCTCCTGACCTTTCGGAATTTCATCTTCTGGAAAAATTGCCTCCACAGGACACTCCGGAACGCATAAATTACAATCAATACATTCCTCAGGATTAATGACGAGCATATTCGGTCCTTCATGAAAGCAATCAACCGGACAGACTTCAACGCAATCGGTATATTTGCATTTGATACAGGAATCAGTCACTACAAATGTCATCTTTTTCTCCTCGTATTTCAGTGCAGAATAGCATCAATGCCAGACCTTGCCAATTCTATGATGGTCAGATATAGTGTCCTCAAATTGACCGAGAGACAGCTATGAGCGCATTTAACGAGTCTGATATAACAGCCTGCTTGGAAGCCGATTTTCCAGGCGATACCGTTCAAGTAACCGGCGATGGTCGTCACTTTGAAGCACTCGTTATTAGCTCTCGTTTCGCTGGACTTCGCCCTTTGCAACGTCACCGCTTGGTCTACGATGCCTTAGGAGAGCATATGCGCGAAGATGTACACGCGCTATCTATCAAGGCACTCACACCGACTGAGTTCAACAACTAAAGAGATTATTATGGCCACAATTCACGATACGATCCATCAACAAATCAAAAAAAACGATGTTGTTCTTTATATGAAAGGAACCAGCCTATTTCCACAATGCGGTTTTTCTTCACAAGTCGTTAACATTTTAAACGAACTAGGCGTTGACTTTACCAGTTACAATGTATTGGACTCTCAGGAACTTAGAGAAGGTATCAAAAACTTTAGCAACTGGCCAACGATTCCCCAACTTTACATTCATGGTGAATTTATCGGTGGATGTGATATCGTAACAGACATGTATGAAAGTGGTGAGCTAGTGAAACTTTTAAAGGCGTAATTTTTTATACACTCACCTCCGTGTTACCCCACAGCGGATTGATCGGACTCATTCCAACTTTTTTGCATGCGATCAACGAGTTTTTTTATCTTATCCACCTCGAGAGTCAGCTTATCCGCCGTCAACAAAGCGAAGCAATACCGATCTGGCCTGACCAAAGCAACACTATGAGGCTTTGGCAAAAATCGATAATCTTTCGAAATAAGGTATTCTTCTGCTAGCTTGCCATAGACAATGCAATCATTTGTATCACTGGGAAACGACTCATGTGGTAACAGTAAAACAACACTCTGAATCTGAAAGCTACCTAGCGACAAGCCTTCCCATTGTGACATGAAATCGATCGTATCCAACCCTAAGCCAACCTGACTAAAACCAGGACCTAATAGTTCATCTAACAATACCTCACTACCTTCTTTCAACATTATCCGGGGTTGAGGTAATTTTTTTCCACAAGGATCAACATCCAATGAGAGTCCTGGGGTATGTATTTTAAAACCTTCACGTAAATGCATTTTCGGTTTAAACCGCATATTGTGTATGTAATCTTTAGCTTCTGGAATTAAACCAATCAAGTTAAACATGCGATTGGTGACCCTTTCCTCAAATTCATCCTTGGGCATCATAATAAGACCTAAATTTAACGCAAAATTAATCATCTCTCGACATTGATCATGACGTTCTTGATGATAACTTTGAAGAAAGCTCACATCTGCGACACCATCCGATAACAAAGCAACGCGCCAAAAAGCACTAAACGCATCACGCAAGCCCGCATTAAACCCTTGACCAGCAAACGGTGGGGTCAAATGTGCGGCGTCACCCAACAACATGACTCGATGATCAACCATTTTTTCCACAACTAACGCATGAAACCGATAAACAGTCGATCGAATTAAATCTTTTTCCTTCAAATCACGAATAGGGGCCAAACGTTTTTTTACCGATTTAAAGCTAGCCGCTTTTTTGGGATCTTCGCCCGGCAGTAATAAATATTCATAACGTCGACCTCTATTCGGTTGAGGAATGCTGAGATAGGCGCCCTTATGCATGCAAAAAAACTTGGTGTAACGCTCAGCATCGCTATCATTTCCAACATCAATAACCAACCAATCCTGCTCTTCTGATGGCCCCCGCATTGTAATACCCAGCAGCTTTCTAACTGTACTTTTTCCACCATCACAAGCCAGTAATGCTACCCCTGTATACTTGATTTCGTTACCCTCACGGTCTTCACAAGTAATGGTCACACTCTTTTCATTTTGTTCCAGGCCTTTTAATCGGGTTTTCATATGTATTTGAACACAATCAAAGCGCTTTAATCCATCGAATAAAACCTGCTCTAAGTCCGGTTGTGAGAACGCATTACGTTTAGGATAACCTTGCTCACTCAATTCATAACCAATTTCTAAAAAACACTCACCTTGCTTATTTATGTAACGAGACCCATAACCTAAAATCATTTTATCTGCTATTTTATCGAAAAGTTTAACCAACTGTAATGCACGCAAACTGGTGTCATCAATCAATACTGCCTTTGGAAGAGTAGTTAACCCCTCATCTTCTTCAATGAGCACGACTGGAATTCCATGCTGACCCAATAAATTGGCAGCCAACATGCCCACAGGACCAGCGCCGGCAATTAAAATAGGTAATTTATTCATACTTTTTCCTACACTTCGTCTGCACGTGCATTCTCATCAACCAACTCACCCGTGTCCGGATAGCGAAACCGCCCATCTTCATCAATACGAGCCATGTGCCAAAAATTTTCAATTCGATGACCATCTGGATCTTCATAATAAAATGACTCACTTTCGCACCAGCTGCCCTCACCCCCTGGTTGATATGGACTATGTAATACAGGCCCTCTCAGAATAGTGACACCACAGGCCTGAACATGCTCTAACTGCTTTAACCAAGCAGCCCTGTTTGGATATTCAAAAGCCATATGATGAAAATTAACTTCTGAAGCTTGCGCATTTTTTCGCTTGTAATCTTTACCTGGAAGATGAACCAAATTAAGGTCATGATGATGATCACTGATCCGCAAGAAAACCAGCTCTACCTTTATAGCCTGAACCTCTCCAGCTGCATGCCTTTCGGTTAACTTCATACCCAAAACCTTACGATAAAAATCAATACTTTTTTCGACATCACTCACTTCAATAGCGACATGCTGCTGACAAATTTTACTCGGCTTGGTCATGATTATTTCCTATATTTTCTTAACCAACTGATCAATTTTCCCAAAAATGGAGTGACCCTCTTTATCCAAAATTTCAATACAAATGCGATCACCCACTTGCATAAATGGAGTTTTTGCTTCCCCGTACTCAATGACTTCAATCGTTCTGATTTCTTGCAAGCAAGAAGAACCCACTGACTTATATGCCTTATTCGAAACAGTACCTGAACCAATAATTGTCCCAGCGGTTAAAGGACGCGTCTTTGCTGCATGTTCAATCAGTTGCGAAAAGTCAAAGTAACAATCCACTCCCGCATCCGGATGCCCGACTTCTTTGCCATTTAAGGTCGACACAATGGGTAAACGCAGCTTAGAACCATCCCAATCCTCTCCTAAAGCATCTGGAGTAACACAAACGGGAGAAAATGCAGACGGCGGTTTGCTTTGATAAAAACCAAAATTAGTGGCTAACTCTGGCTTCATCAAAACTCTAAGTGATACATCATTGCAAATCATGACCAGTTTAATATGCGATGCGGCATACCTTGCCTTTGTGCCTTGAGGAATGTCATCCACGATAACGGCCACTTCGGACTCAAAATCTAAACCCCAGGCAGGATCACCTAATGGAATCGCCTCTGTTGGTGCTAAAAATACGTCACCACAACCTTGATACAGCAAGGGAATAGTTTCTGCATTATCTGGCATACTTGCACCTCGAGCTTGCCTCACTAAGGAGGCATGACTCAAATACGCGCTACCATCCGCCCAGTGAAAACTGCGCGGCATAGGCGAGTGCATTTGCTCAACGTTGAATTCTTGTATGTTGGTTAACTCATTCCGCTCTAATTTTTTAGAGACAAGACGCAACAAAGGTTCTGCCTCAGACCAATTTTCAAGTGCCTCACGCAAGGAAGCCGCTATATCTGGAACAAGAGCAATACGTGACAAATCATGACTAACAACTACCAGCTGGCCATCTCTAGATTTTGACCTCAAACTACCCAATTTCATCGGTCTTTCCCAGTAAAAAAGATACTTATAAAATAGGTTATTTCATACGTAGACTCAAGAAGGAAACCTTTATTAGCGAGCTATCGTCTTCTAGAAACCTTGAAAGTCGCCGAAAATTCATTGGACAAAAACGTTATAACGACCGATCAAGATTTTCGACTAATCGTCGTCGCATTAGCCTGATCTGTCGGGTAGATCACTATCTCAGAAACATTAACATGGGCCGGACGTGTCACACAAAATAACACCGCCTCTGCCACATCGTTTGCAAGCAAAGGCTGAAAATCTTTATAAAATGTGTCAGCCCGTTCTTTATCATTCCAACGCACTGTTGAGAACTCTGTGTTTACTGCACCTGGCGCTATCTCACTAACCCGAATGGCATAACCCGACAAATCAATTCGCAAAGACTGACTAATCGCTCTAACCGCCTGCTTAGTCGCAGAATACACATTACCCCCCCGATAATATTCACGACCCGCAATAGAGCCCATATTAACGATATGGCCACTATTTCTTTCAATCATACCTTGAACTACTCCATGCGTAATACAAAGCAATCCTTTCAAATTGGTATCTATCATTGTACTCCACTGGTCGAGACTGCATGCCTGAAAGGGTTCACTCGCCAATGCAAGACCGGCATTATTCACTAAAATATCGATTGCCTTCCAAGATTCAGGCAACAAGTCAATCGTTTTTTTCACAGCAAATTGATCTTGCATATCCAGCTCAGCAACATAAACCTGAGTGCCGTGCTTTTCTTTTAACGAAGCAGCTAGACTTTCCAAACGATCAAGACGTCTTGCTGTTAAAATTAATCGAGCGCCTTGTTGCGCCATCTGCTGTGCAACCGCACGACCTATACCACTGGACGCACCCGTCACCCATACTATTTTTTCTTTTAAAGACATCACTCATTTCCTGCAGGCTTAGCATAACGAACAATCAAAGCACGACCCATAAAATCTTGTTCATGCGCAGTCAACGCCTCTGTCGCCCCTTCTAAATTAACATACGTAATAAAGGCAAACCCTTTTGAGCGGCCCGTACGACGATCCTTGATCACTCGAATGGTATCGATCTCACCGAAGGTTGAAAAAAAATCTCTTAATTCTGAGTCTGATGCGCGGTAAGACAGATTACCTACATATAACTGTGTATTGGCTGGACCACTGTACCCACTTTGAGAGTGACCCTTGTGGGAGGAACCACATCCATTTTTCATCGATCCGCAACGGCGTTTTGCCGCCAAGATAACAACCACTAACAAAACAATCACGACGACCGCAATTGCAATATATTCTACCATTTTAGACTCCATTGTAATCAAAAGAAGAGTACGTAGTAAAACATATGTCAGCACTGCAGTACAGATTTAAGTGTTTTTAATATACAGCAAATCGGTTATAACATGTCCAAGCGAGATACCTCGACGCTCAAAACGCGTGGAAAAACGCGAAAACCGAATACTATCCAAATTTTCTTTTTTAAACACTGGACTAGAATCCATCACCTGAATCATATGCTCTGCATAGGGCTCCCAATCTGTTGCCAAATGAAATTGCCCACCTATTTTAAGCTTTTGACCAACCAAAGAAACAAAAGGGGCACTCACCAAACGCCGCTTGTGATGTCGCTTCTTATGCCAAGGATCGGGGAAAAAGAGCTGCACTTTTGAAAGCGAAGCGTCGGGAATTGCTTGCTGCAAAACAACGTTGACATCCTCACTGTAGACCACCAAATTTTTTACTCCTGTATCCAATGCCGATCCAAGCAACCGCCCAACTCCTGGTGAATGCACCTCTACTCCAATAAAATCAACGGCTGGATTCGCCTGAATCTGTTCCAAAAATGCATGACCCATGCCAAAACCAATTTCAAGCACTCGGTCAACATCTCTTCCAAAACGCACTGAAGGATCCAAAAGTCCCTGCTGACTGAATAAGCCATAACAGGAAAAAGCGGCTCCTAAACCACGTTTTTGCGAAGCTGTCATCCGCCCCGTTCGTTTTACAAAACTGCGTATCGGTCGACGTTTTTTATTATCATCACGCATGCTAAATACTCCACCCAGAAAATGAAATAATCGTCACTTATCGCATCTATAATTTGACTCAAAATTTTTCATATAAGCAACCAAGCTCTCCACGCCCGCTACAGGCATAGCGTTGTAGAGACTAGCACGCAAGCCACCTACTGCTTTATGCCCTTTCAGTGATAACAAACCTTCTTTTTCAGCACCCACCAAAAATTCGGGCATCAAGCGTTCATCCCTTAAATTAAAGCAGACATTGATATTCGAGCGAAATGGCTTTTCAACCTG
>JBIKMG010000015.1:0-31626 GCA_044359385.1 Coxiellaceae bacterium | reverse complement strand
TAACGTATTGTCGATACACGCGTTATCGAGCGCAATCTTAACCTGGGTATTATTGTCATGCGACGTGGGAGTCCATTGAAGTACCGAAGGCAAGAAATAACCCTGTTCAAAAAACCAAGCTATCGTCGTAGAAATGATTCTCGCCCAATGGATATCAAACGGATGCCCGTCTTCGTTCGTTAAAAACAAATCCGGATATTCCATTCGCGCATTTCCCTTTAACGTCGTATTAACGAAGTTGGCGACTCCTTCGTAGGTGAATGGCTGGTATGCCGCTTCATCCTCTTGACTCAAGTCGCCGTGATAACCTCGATCATGAAAGGGCGTTTGAAACAACGCCTCTACTATGCGATAGGGCGTATAGTGCTTCCGAAAGGCAGCGCTGATTGCATTTATAATGCTTCTACCGGTGAAAATGCTGCGATAATTGTCTTTTATCTTTGTTTGATAAACGGGAATGTTCGCGCGTAAAATGTCATTGGCAATCTCTCGAAAACGTTCATAGGTATGAACTCCATTGGCGTTTGTAGCGTATCGCGCCTGATATAAGCAGTCTTTGCGAAGCATCGCTAGTAAGTAGACGATGTCCGCCAACGCAGGGGTTATTTCAAAACAGCTTTGAACCCGATTAAAAAATCCTTCAGGACAACTTTTTTTATCTTCGGATAACTTATTTTGTATCGCTGTCACAGCATCGAAATCCTCAGCGCTTCTCAACCGAGACACGACGCCACACAACCGAGACAACTCTTGTTTGAGGTTTTCTTTTGACAAATATAGTGAAGATGAGCCAATGAATCGATCTAAGCCGGAATAAGTCAAGCCTAAAATGGTTGCCATTTCTGGTATTTCATAGCTCTTTGTATCGAGTGGAACTTCAGGAACGTAAGGGGAACGGAATAATTCTCGATCCATGATAGGGTGAAATAGTAATAAATCGGTTGAGTTATGCCGCATGTCAGAACCTTGTGTAAGAAAAATAATTTAATCATGCATACGTAAAAACGCGGTTGTAGAGTACCACCATTTTTTAAAAATGGTTAATAAAAATTTAAAATAATTTTTAAAACGTGATTTTTTTAATAAAAATTTGAAAAAAGAACGAAGATAGGTAATTAAATCCGTTATTGAGTAACGAACTTTATTGGTTATTAACTAGTTGATTTTAGCGTGCAATGGATTGAAATTATACGTTGTAGAGAACAGTAGGGTTCGATATTAAAAAATTTTATGCTAATAACGGATAAATCTGTTTTATGATTCCAGTAGATGGAGAGGTCTTTTTATCCCAAGGTCTTGTGAGCGTATCAATGCATGAGTTCGAGGTTAGCAGAATCTGTTTTAGAGTGACTTGTTCAAACGACAGCTAAAGTAGGTAATAGTCATAAGCGCCAAAGAGAGTAGAATTAAACTCGGTAGAACAAGGGGTGATTGAATGTTTAAAAGTGAAAGTAAAAAAGTCATTATAGTAGGAATAAATATCGCTTCGAAAGTAACGACAGCAGAGCCATTCGATTTGTCGTGAGTTTCATTTGTTGCTAGGAGTACAGCACCAGCGCCCAATAAGGGTTGCCCGGCGCAAATAAATAACATAGGAAGTAACAAGGTAAGTAAAGAGACTTGCCCGATAAGAAATAAAAAAAACATAAGCAGTGCGCCGATTAATTGAAGAAAAAAGGCAAACTGTACAAAACGAATAGCTCGGATATGAGATAGCTGGATTCCAAGAATAGAACTGATACATCCTCCCAGATAGGGTGTGACTCCTAGGACTCCATAACTCGCTGCGGTTGTGTGTAACAAATGAATTCCAATAAAAGGCCCATTAACACCAAATAGATAAACAGAAGCATTCGCTAGGCCGACGCAAATACCAAAGCCGACTAAGCGTATTTTTTTCAGAGGATTAAGATAATGCGTCATTATTTTTTTTAATTTTAATGCGTGTAGATCAGATTTTTCAAGTGTTTCTGGAAAATAAGCCGTTGGAATTAATAAAGTAAGGCCGTATAACAGTAAAAAGTAGAAGCAATATCGCCAATTTAGATATTGCACAATAAAGCCACTAATAAAGATGGCAGTACCAGGTACAAGTGCAAATCCGAGCATAATGGCGGTCATTTTTCTTTTTCGCTGTTTCGGGTCCACATAAAAATCATTAATGATGGTCAGTGATACAACTAAGCCAGCGCTTGATCCGAAAGCTTCTAGTAGGCGACCCAGGAGTAATAAATAAAAAGATCCAAGAGGTTCCGCCACGATACTAAAAAGAGAACCGATGGTTGCGATGGCAATACCGATAAACAAAGCGTTTTTTCTACCATAGCGATTCGATAGAGGCCCATAAATAAGTTGACCAACAGCATATCCCAATAAGAAGAGAGTAACCGTCATATCAGCTGCTTCTCGACTGACCTGGAAAAAAGAAGAGACTTGATTCAGTGCAGGAGTTAGAATAATGGCACCCATTAAAGCAAAAGCTGCCAGTAGCATGAGTCCGAGAGTATGGGGTTCAGCTAGGACCGTTGGCTGGTTAGCACGCATCGAATACCTGTGGTTACAAAGAAAACTTTGCGTGCAACTCTATCGAGAGGGATTAGCCTTGTCAATTGGGGGTAGACCTCTTATGATGGCGAATTATGCTACAATTAGTATCCATATATGACACATAATGGGAGCCCTTTTAATGGCTAAGTACCGGATTAGAAGAGATAAAAATGGATTAGTCAGTCATGTGGAAACATCCTTAACCGGCTCGTCGCTGTTGTTTGAGCAAAAGTTGAATAAAGGGACTGCCTTTAGCGAAGAAGAGCGGATGAATTTTGCTTTATTGGGTAAACTTCCTGAGCGGGTCGAGACAATTGAGCAGCAGGTGGCTCGCTCGTATCAGCAATACAATGAGAAAGTCACGGCACTCGCAAAATTTATCTATTTAACAGGGTTGCATGACTCCAATGAGGTGCTTTTTTATCGCCTGGTTAAAGACCATCTAGAGGAGATGTTGCCAATTGTCTACACACCAACGGTGGGCTTAGCTGTGCAAAGTTACAGCTTAGAATACCGACGAGTTCGTGGCGTATTTTTGTCGTATCCTAATCGAGGATGCATGCGAGAAATTATTCGTAATCGCTTTAATGAAGAAATTGATTTGGTTTTGGTGACGGATGGGGAAGGGGTGCTCGGTATTGGTGACCAAGGTATCGGCGGGATGTTTATTGCTATTTCAAAATTGGTTGTTTATACCTTGTGTGGTGGGATACCGCCTAATCGCGTCTTACCTATTCAATTAGATCTGGGAACCAATAATAAGCAGTTATTAGAAGATCCTTTCTATTTGGGTTGGCGTCATGTACGCATCGTAGGTAAAGAATACGATGATTTTATTCAAGAGTTTGTGAGAGCGATAAAAGAAGAATTACCTGGTGCTTATTTGCATTGGGAAGATTTAGGCCGAGAAAATGCAACTCGAATTTTAAAAACGTATCGCAAAGAGTTGGCGACATTTAATGATGATATGCAAGGAACTGGAGCAACGGTTTTGGCTTGTGTATTAGCCGCTTCAAAAGTCGGTGGTGATCCGTTAGCACAGCATCGCATTGTTATTTTGGGTGCGGGAACAGCAGGTATGGGAATTGCTAATCAAATTTTTGATGCGATTTGTGATACTGGAGTTTTGCCTCAGGATGCATATAAGCAATTTTGGTTAATGGATCGATCAGGTTTGTTGTTCTTAGACACGGAGGGATTAACTGAAGAACAGAAGCCATTTGCTAGATCTGTAGAGGAAAAGGTTCAGTGGGCTCAAGTGGCGAGTGAGGATGGTATTTTCTTGTTGGAAGTGGTTGAAGCGATTAAACCAACTATTTTAATTGGTTGCTCAGCGGTTTCGGGTGCGTTTAGTGAACAAGTGATAAAAACAATGGCGAAGCACGTCAAGCGGCCGATTATATTGCCATTGTCGAATCCTACATCGCGTGCTGAAGCAACAGCAGAGGATGTGATCAAATGGACGAATGCTCAGGCATTGATTGCAACAGGCAGCCCCTTTGACCCAGTGATGTATGAAGGGAGAAAAATCTATATTGCTCAATCCAATAATGCCTTTATTTTTCCAGGTTTAGGTTTGGGAATTATTGCTTCAAAAGCCAAGCGTGTCAGTGATCGAATGATCCGGGCAGCGGCCGATGCATTGAGTGAATGTTCGCCGCTACACAAGGATTCACACGCACCTATTTTGCCCTCATTGGCTGATATTGAGCAGGTGAGCCGTAAGATTGCATGGGCTGTTGCAAAACAAGCTCGAGCGGATGGTTTTGCACAGGTAGGAGATGATGTGGATTTAAAAGAATGTGTAGACCATTATTTTTGGAATCCTCGGTATTTACCGATAAAAAAACCGGAATAAGAACAATGACAACGTATGTGGCTAAATGGCCGAATAAACAAGGTTTAATTGAATTCTCAGCGATCGAACACAATACCTGGAAAAAATTGTTTGAGCGTCAGGTTAAAACAATTGAAAATCGTGCTTGCGATGAATTTATCGAGGGATTATCTGAGCTCTGCTTGTCAGCAGATCGTATTCCGCAAATACCAGATTTAAATCGGGCACTTGAAAAAACAGGGTGGCGATACAGGGCAGTCGAAGGCACGATTGATGTAGATGCGTTTTTTAAAATGTTGACCCGACGAGAGTTTCCAGTGGCTAACTTTATTCGAATTCCAGAAGAATTAGATTATTTAAAACAACCGGATATTTTTCATGAGTATTTTGGCCATGGACCCTTGTTGATGAACCAAGTGTATGCGGACTTTGTTCAATGGTATGGTGAAACGGCACAGAAAATGAGTCTCAAAAAACAGCGTGTTTTTAGTCGTTTATTTTGGTTCACTATAGAATTTGGTTTAATTAAAGCGGGCTCAAAAACACGCATTTTAGGCGGTGGTATTTTGTCATCACATGCTGAAACTCTTTTTAGTTTGGAATCAGATGAACCAGAACGGTTACCCTTTGATTTAGAGGCTGTATTGGCAAATGTGTATAATTACAAAGAAATACAGAAAACATACTATATTATGGATGGTTTTGAATCGTTGTATGCATTGAGTCACGACAATCGAATTAAAGAGTTATGTGATAAATTGGAAGGCGATCAGGATGCCTTTGTTATTTGTTAGGAGCGTTTGTGATGTCAGAAAATAAATGTGAAATGTGTCGCCCTGGAATGCCGGTTTTGGATGAAGCCGAGATTCTGAAAGCATTGAAGTCATTAGACGGTTGGAAATATTGCAGCAAGAGTCAGTCTATTCTGCGTAGTTTCGAATTTAAAGGGTTTTATAAAACCATGGCATTTGTAAACGCAGTTGCGTTTAT
This sequence comes from Coxiellaceae bacterium, assembly GCA_044359385.1. Taxonomy (GTDB): domain Bacteria; phylum Pseudomonadota; class Gammaproteobacteria; order JAJRRL01; family JAJRRL01; genus JBIKMG01. The sequence continues at coordinate 26,252 of JBIKMG010000015.1, read as the reverse complement.
TGCGCATCAGCAAGCACATCATCCAGATATGAAAGTGTCTTACAACAAAGCCGTGATTCATTTTCAAACGCATGAGGCCGGTGGAGTTACTCGAAACGATATCATTTGTGCGCACTTGGTGAATGAACTGTTCGATTAAATTTTTTTGAGTTTAGGACTTCATTGCTAGTGTTGACTCTATGCTTGAAAAAACTCAGTGGATAGACAAGAGAGAATGAGTTAATTGACGAGATAAATAGGCGAATGAATACGATTAAACAGAGAGTAAAAGAAGGAATAGCTTCTGCTAAAAATAGTGGCAAGCGATTAGCTCGATTCTTTCGAGAAGAAGATCTTCTAAAAACGATGATTCACTCTTTTCGGGTGAATCTCACTAAAAGCGAAAAATGGCTGGCTTATCTCTTTCTGGCGAGTGCGTTGGTGATACCGATACTCACGGGAGTTGTTAACGCATGGGGAAAAAATTACGATACCATTCAGTCTTGGATGTGGGATTCTCTACTTCCGGGTTGCATATTTTGTCTTTTTCTGTGCTTAAAGCTACGAGAGCGGTTTAATTATGTCGGTTCTTTGGTTACCCTGTTGTTTGCGACCATGATGTTAGCTATTGCACTAGCTGGCGGTGCCACGGCTATTTTATCGACTCCTTTTGGAGATAATGATCTTTCTCAGACACTGTATCGATTTGATCTGGCGTTAGGTTTCGATCAAGCTAGCCTCATGAACTGGCGAGCGCATCTCCAAGGCTTCACGCGGTGGTTAGAATTTTCTTATTCGAGTATTACCCAACAAGTTGCACTGACGGCATTGATACTCACTGCTTTTCGTTGTGTTAAATCGGCTAGGCTCTATTTACTGACGATCATAGTAGGATCGTTGGTTGCTTATGTGATTTATTATTTTTGGCCTACCTTTGCACCGAATGTAGTGATTCACAACGCTGTTTTTCCAAAAACAGCAGCTCAGCTTCTTGAACGTACGAGAGGGATTCGCGAGCATATCCCATATAAATTATATCCTGGTGCGGGACTGATTGCTTTCCCATCCTGTCATGTGATCATGGCGTTGGCTGGTATCTTTTGTTGGATTGCAGCGATTAAAGAAACGCAAAAAAAGGGGATCCGTTTCCTATTCATAGGTGTCAGTATATTAGTGATTATCGTGAACGTCAGTTTAATCACAGCGACAGTTTTATTAGGTTATCATTACTTGGCAGATGTGATTGCGAGCGTTATTTTATTTTTAATGGCTTGGTTTTTTTTGTATCCGATGGTCAAAAAAGAGAAAGGTTAGAGATGCATAAAGTTAGCCATTGGTGATTTTGCGTTTTTCTTGTCGAGCGTATTAACAGAAATCTAAGGTAGGACGCAGCATCCGTGTTACTGGTTTCATAAAATGGGTTGTAAAGTTTTCATTGAGTCAACGTTTGTGAGAGTATGTCACGGCAGGTAAAAATGGAAGTGCTGCTTCTCACGGACCATTTGTATTAGGGTATTTAAGCTGTTTAAGAGCGCTTAGAAAGGATGAAATAGATTAAGAGGCGTCATCAATATACCGGGTTGATGTCATTCAAGGCCTAAAATTCACGGATGGCATACGACAGGAAGGAGAAGGTTCAGTGAGAGGGTCGTCACTGAATGAAAATTTTTTCGGACACAACAATCGACGATAGTTCTTAATTTCTTGAAAGCAGTCTATCCCCATAAGAAAATGAGTCTGAAAGTCAGTGCCGCACGTCACTTGCCATCAGAAAAGAGTTAGACAGCTGGACGAACACGTTCAGCACCACCTGGAGAAACATCACCGACCGGCACCGCAAAAATCCCCTCTCGAGCCAAAACGTTAGCCACCTTCTGTAATTCATCACGTGAAAACAAATCCCTGCCAATCGTCTCAAGATCTTGACTTCCGGTCTGCCCCTCATAACGGCGCCTAAAATCGATAGCGACTCTCGATTGCGAGGTATCGACAACAATACCGATAGCTGGACTACTTCGAAGTCCATTGGCGTAATCAAGTGCCTGATCCATTTCTGTTGACGCAATGGGTGCGGAATTTTGGTTCATGAACAAAATCAACTGGCCTTTGTAGGACACCAATGCCAAAAACATAACATACTGAGTTAGTTTCTTAACATACGGTGATGTATCTGAAAAACGTTGATAATCACCCTCGGATTTTTCTTCAAAATATGAAAGCAATCGACGTAACACCTCATCCCTGTTCACTGAAACTGGCTCTGCAGTTGATGGGGGGGTAGCTGCTTCTTGGTCGACTGCTTGCAGTGCCTTGCTCGGATAGGTATCGGGAAATGTCATTGGCTTGTATCGATTTTCATCGATTTTTTCGCCTTGATACGTGTCAGTAAACCACTCGCATAGCACCCCTGAAACAATCCTGGCCCAATGCGCAAGCATAGCTGCATACTTTCTAAATTCAAGACTGTCTTTATCCTCGGCCCTCTTTTCCCGATAAGGAAAAAAGTTAAGGTCAATAAACGTTTCAAATACATCTTTACTGCATGAAAACTCCTCAAGCAGCGCTGCGTCTGGTTTATGCTCAGGCGTGGCGTAACGTTTAAAAAGATAATGCGATAGCAAGCGAGATCTTCTGGGCCCGAGGTTTAGCAACCGCAAAAAATTATTCGCATAAAAATAGCAAGCGAAACCACGCACTAAAAATAGCGGTATCCTGAAGAAAGTTGCTATATTGGAACCAGCAAGCCAGGGCTTAATCAGGTGTTGGGGCTGTGCATGCATGTTACTGATTACCCAGGACAACTCTCCTTGAGTCAATTGCTGCTTCAGTTTTCGATGACTGGGTGCTGGGATAGCGAATCGTTCATGATTAAAAAGAAGTGGTCGTTCCCTGGGATCGGTGTAACTGGGCCCAAGAGAATCACAATTTTAATCGGATCGTTAGCATCGACCATATCATTTAAGAAGCGCCTAAAAGAACGCCCTTCGTTATCCCAAAATCCAAACGCCGCTTTTTTGTTAGTTGAAGCCGTGAAAAATGAATACTTGGGATCCTGTTCCTGGAATTTGCGGTGATGGTCAAATAATTTTGAGGTTAATTCTGGTGATACAAAAATACTGGGCTCAGAAAAATAACCCAAATGACAATAGCTTGATCGACCGCTAAACCCAACTAAATTTCTTGTTGATTGCGTCAAGCGAGCGCTCATTTCCATTGACAAATGGCTAACCAATGTACGCCAATAAAGGCTCCATTCCTCATCAGAAAAATGATCCACTCTCGAGGGGTCCTGATTTTTTTGGCAAATTGACATGAATGAATATCGAGCACACCACATTTCATAGCCACCAGTTCTCACCGTCAAACGATAGCGTGGCTTATATAACATAGCTTTCAAAGAATCAATATCTAAACACGTATCGCCATCCATGGACATCAACGCTACTTTTTCACGCTGCTGTCCACAATGGTCAGGGGAAGTAACGTAACTATAAACCGAGCTGGCTTTTTCGAGACAGTAGTTTCTCATTTGCCCGAGCGGTACCTTTCCATCCAGACGATCCTTGGTTTGCCACGCAAAGGGAGCAGCGATAATATGCAGTGCACCTTGATTATCTGCTTTCAGCACAGATTGCTGCATTCTTTTTATTTCTTCCATAATACCGGGTAGTTGCTCGTCATTATCCAATTCTCGATTCAATCCAAGTATCACAATAAATTGATAGTCTCCAAAATCCGCTTTGACCAGCTTTCTATGCCTATCCATCCATTGTTCAATGTCTATGTCACCGTCCATGCGGCCATCGGGAAAAACAGTCTTTGATATTCCTCTAGTAGGTAGGATCAAAATAACCTGCCGTTTTGATTTATCAACAAACTTTTTGAGCTCTCGGGACACATTGTCTTCGTATAGCCTATCTAAGGCTATTATTTCAGGGCGTTCGGCAGTAACTTTTTTATTAGCTGTACCATAGAGCTTATAAAGCTGATCTATAGGGAAGTTGGGTAAGTGATTGATGGTCTGCTGATCGATGGACTGCTTAAAAGCTAAAATAGCTGTTCTCAGCTCATCTGAGTCAGCCAATTGAAACGCAGCATTAATAAAACAGTTTGCATTTCTGTTAATCAATCGCTTGGGTCTCAGAGACTGAAGTTCAGCCATTTTTTGCTTCTTGACGAAGCGAAATATTTTAGAGTTCCGGTGGCCAGGATGTTGATTTTCAGGCAGAGAATCAATACGTTCTATCAAATCATCGATCGTGTAAAAACCATCGCCACTTCTACGATAAGTCCACCAGTGGGTGGTGGTTTCGTGGTGGCCACCCGCAATTTCACCAAATAACTCGTATTCATGCCCGCTAAGTCTCAGCGGCTTGATATCGATTCCACTCAGTGGATTAGCAGGATCAACAGATAACTCTATGTATAAATCATCGGGCATATTCTTTGGCCATTCAACACGTAGGACGTTGGTCTTGTATTGAATGTCCACACTCTTACCCCCTACACTCATCGTCTCTGTGTAAAATGACTTTTCTGGTTGTAAACACTGTTCTAAACCGGTTGTGTCAATAACCGCAACACCTTTATCGCTCAATGGAGGACTGTAGGGAATAAAACGACTGAACACGGTTTCTATTCGCTGTTTCCCCGATGTTTTAGGATTGTATCGCAACATGGGTAACGTTGGGTTAGTGTCTACGAGTTGTTCGGTTGGCTCCCATACGGTTGAGAGCGTGAAAGTACCCTCATCGACTAAATATGGAAGTATCGAACCGGCAACCCCTTCGTTGTCTTTGTTACGGACAAAACCCTTGGTTGACGCATACATTTCGATATAACGCGAGAACTCTTCACCCCAACTGTCAACTATGCCTGACAAGTCGAAACCAGGATCGGCTGGATCTTGCGGTTGCCCCAGTAGAGTAACGGGATCAGTCATGGAGGCTCGAGGACATTTAACATTTTCATCACTCATAAATGCCCTCCATGCCTGAGTAACTTCAGAAGGAACAATACGTTGGGCTTTCTCATAGGGCCCCAGTTCTAAATAAGCGTTATCCCGAGTAATAACCGCATCCACGTTATGGTGCACAGCATCATCGATAAAGGTCGTTAAGTTTGTCCCATTGAATTTTTTCCGATAATAATGATAAATCTCGCGTGCAAGCACTAAAGGTCCTGCAATGTCAGTGAATGCTAAAGGACCTGAACTTCGAATAAACGCATCATAAGCTGCTTTTTTGACATAGTATCGTAAAATAAAGTACTCAAATAACGTATTGCTTAGGGGTGAATGAATAGTACAGCGCCTATTTTCCGATCCTTTGGCACGACCAACACGACCCTTTACTTGAGTGAGCCGTCCTTCAGTCCAGGCGCCGGAAAGAATGATCAATTGATCTGCATCAATACGCATACCAGAAGTGCCCGCTTCTCCAAAAATAAAAATATTAAACTGCAATACCTTTGTTAGGTAATGCAAGAAAAGATGAATAAAATTTTTAAAAGGATCATGAGCCCAAGGACCATTTTCGATTGGTTTTTTACTGGGAGGATTCTTAAAATCTTTTGTGTAACTCTCCTTAAAATGTGAGAACGCCTTTCGAATATCCGATTCTTGTTGGAATCGTTTTGGCAAATACGACTTAAAACTCTTGCCCAACTCTTCGGCAAAATCCACAATCAAATTCTCTTCGGAATAACGCTCAAGCTCGATAACAAGCCGAAGAAAGGCAATGAAGCGCCCTATCTTTTTTTGACGACTATCCATCGATAGATGATTCCAATGCGTATAATTATCAGTTGATGGGAAAAACTTTCGTGACTCTTTTTTTAATTGTTCCAGCAACTTTTCATCAGGCTGACGCTCCCGAATCGTTTCAATCAAGTTTATCTGATTAAGTAGCGTTCTCCAATTTAGCCCTGATGCAGAATTTGTACCAGCCGAAGACAGCACGTGATCTAAATGAGAAAAAAAATCACGCATTCCCACTATATTATTGAATGCTCTCCTATTGCATCCTCTATCGACGTTAAAAGTAGAATTTTCATACACTGCGTACCCAGATCTTTTTTTATGTTGATCTTTAACAAAATTATCGTCGTAAAAAAGTCCGATTTGTATGGCATCGCGATTATGACCCTGGGATTCAAAATAATCCGTCAGTCTTATCACCAGCGTTATTGCTTGTTGATGACCGTAGACATAAAAAGCGTTCTTTTGAGTGAAGCTCAAGGATGGTAGAATAGAACCCTTTTCATTGCCCGAAACGAAAGCAGTTGTCTCTAACATCCCTGTATAAAATCCGTTAATCAAATTTAAGGTCTGTGAGCTATCCGTCGGAACATACGTGACTATTTCATCATCGCATATCACATGAACAATTTCCTCTTTCGTCTGATTTGTGATCTCTTTTTGGGGAGCCTCATATGAGACAGCCGCACGATATAACATTCGAATCCATTTTTGGAAAAAGGATTCAATAAAATCCTTTTTAGCAATCGCTTTGCCATACTGCAGCACTCTTTCTTCATTTTCTTCATTGACTTCTGAATCGATCGCCGACTCAAAACTCGACCATTCTCTTTTTAGTGCACAATACAAAGAGTTATCTTGGTTCATTGCTTTAGCCAACAATAACTCCATATGCAAGAAATATTCGTTCATCTCATTTGGAAAGGGTGTGGCCGAAGCGGCTATGATCAATGGGTTTGATGCACTCCCAGGCTGACAGGCGCGCTGATAAGTCATGGAAATATCCAATAATATATCTGTTGCGGGCGGTGAAGTGTCTTTAGCTTCATCTCCTTTCTTCCTTGTACCCATTTTATTGTGACTTGCCAGCGACAATACTTGCTCACTTTCATCAATGATGACGCCACCAAATCGATCAACCAGCACTCGATATTGATTAGTAGCTTCAGCTTGCTTTGCCTTATAAAGATCAAGCAGCCCGAATGCGGTCATTTTTCGCCCATCCACTTGAGCCTTATACGAGAGCAATTCGTCCAAATCAATCTGACCGTCCTCAGTGACCACTTTAAATTGACTTTCCGCTTGCTGCAAAAAGGCTAACAGATAATGAAGATCGCGAAGCTGATCGATAAAATCCGTGTGGTGACATAATTTTTTCAAAAGATGACGCAACTTCGTATGCTTTTTTAATAAGGCATGATACCACTGGTCATCTTCTGAAATTTGCATTATTTTTTCATAAATAATTTTGGCATCAAAATTTCTAAAACCCAAGAAACGTTTTATAGACTTAATAACAGATCCACGACTCTCATCTGTCAGGTCAAGACATTCGTTGACCGCTTTAAAGTGTTTGTTGATACTGCTTATTAAATTCGTTAACTGCTCCTTCCAATACCGTTCATCCTTGATGACATAGCCTTTTCTTGAAACCACGCCGCTTAATTTAAATAATATGAAAAAAAAAGCAGTCTTATTTTTATTTTTTTCACTAAAAATCAAACTGGGATCAAAAATTAAATTGACTGCATTTTGCAAAGAGCGGCTATTGATGGAAACCGCAATTGGTTCAGACTGAGCGCCTAGCGCCTCAGGTGATAAACAAAATTCTAGAAAAGCCGATTGTACATTCCCTCTTAAGCCTCCCCAATTCTTTTTCCCTTCATCGGCAAAATTAAGCAACTCAAGCGAATTATCTTCAGTGATATCAAATATGTTATGTGTCGGTTGATTCCGCATGGTTCTATTAAGGCTAGCTAAGTTATCTTCCCAAGACTGAGCCACATTATTTGCCTTAACAACAATCAAGTAAGGCTTCATTGCTTTTCCAGCTTGTATTAGTGCTTCTCTATGTTGCGCCATGGCCATAAACATAACAAAGGTCTTTCCGTACCCTGTTGGTAAATGCAACAAAGTACCCCGACCCAGTCTTTGGTTTTGGATGACTTTATCGAGATGTTTTTTTTGTTGTATACCCTCTCTAAATGCAGCCAATCTTTCTACGGAAGGTTTTAGAGGATTCTCGTTATATGTCTGTTCCTCCGTAAATAGCGCATTATCCATGGCATCCAGCGCAGTACCATAATCTATCGGCTCTTTTCGTTTTCGCTTGTATGCAATACACTCCCAAAAATTGACTGACTCACCACTTTTATTTATTTTCTTTTCAACCTCTTCAGGTAACAAGCCATAGCTTATTTTTTCATCTAAAAAATAGCGGTAAACGACATCTTGTTCGATCAATCTATCTGCAAAACGGATCTGAGTTTCACTTGCACCATTTTCTAACCAGGATGCTTTATCTAAAGCATCACAGATAGAAGCCCCTTTGTGATGGATGGCATCAACCAAAGTCACCGCAAAGCAATTGCTTTCGTCAAACTTAAGGTTAGCGCTAATAACAGCGATTATCCCGCCCCTTTGTGTAATAATGGATAGGTTGATCTGAGTTGCTGGCGCTTGTAATCGTTTCTCTTTTTCATGAGAAATCAACTCTTGAATTTTGAGAGAACAAAATATTTCTAGCATCTCTGGAGACTGCTTAAACAACTCTTTTGCTCGATCAAGCGTCGGACCATTGGGGATATTTTCGGGTTTGAGCTCGACACCCTCACATTGCCTCAACCCCGGATCCTGCTTCAAAAGCGTTTCCGGCATGCTCCAATAGCCTTTTTTTGCGACTTCTTCTTTGATTTCACGAAATTGATCTGCGTTCAAGCACCATTGCAAAGATTTTATCAACTCCCGATCAGATCGATTTGCTGGCCTCTCTCCATTTATCCAAAAAACATCTATTCCCTTGGGTGGTGATGATTGAATCCTTGCGACAACAATCCGATTTCCAGCTAAACGAATATCAATGTCTTCAGGCTTTCGTTCACTTCCATTTGCAAGCTCAATCAGAGAATAATAAAAATCGTTATTTTCCTTGTGATAACCATGACATTTTTTCATGCAGTCACTTAAAAAACCCGGAGATAGAGCGTCACTCGCAGAAAAAGCAGCAAAATGAGAATCAATTATTTTTTTATCGGCTTGTGTTAAAGATCCCTTAACTCTTTTTTTCTTAGCGCCTTCCAATGGATCGTTATTTTTCTTTTTGCGTGTTGAGTCTTTGCCATCCTGTTGCTCGGAACGAGATTTTTTAGCAGGACTTGATTGCTTTGAGGTCGGTGTTGCGTCTTTGCCGCCCTGTTTCTCAGAACGAGATTTCTTGGCAGAACTTGATTGCTTTGAGGTCGGTTTTGAGTCTTTGCCGCCCTGTTGCTCAGGACGAGATTTCTTGGCGGAACTTGATTGCTTCGACGTCGGTGTTGAGTCTTTGACGTCCCGCTGCTCAGAACGAGATTTCTTGGCAGAACTTGATTGCTTTGACGTCGGTTTTGAGTCTTTGCTGTCCTGTTGCTTAGAACCAGTTTTCTTAGCAGGACTTGATTGCTTTGACGTCGGTTTCGTGTCTTTGCCGCCCTGTTGCTTAGAACCTGTTTTCTTAGCAGGACTTGATTCGTTTGAAGGCTGTGGCATTTCTTAGATCCTTATTTGCTCGCGTTCCATGTTTACGGATAAATGCTATCTTTGCCATCGTATCCAACACGATAAGTGGACTCCATGGTCAAGACACTTTTTACCTTGAGTTTAAGATAGTGACGCCCTGCATGCAGTTGCACAGCGCTGTCCTGTTTCTAGCGCTGTTAGCCTAACCTAATTGGCTATATATTTAAAGAGCTCGTCTAATCAATTCAAGTAAGCCATTTGTGGATACATTTTCCCGATTCAGTATACGGTCAGCATCCGCTATTTTTTTTTGTTTTGTTGCTTGAAAGCATTTCAGGAAAATAGATGGATGGAATACATCAGCGGTTTCTGACTCACGTATCGCTGTATATCGTGATATTAATATATCACGATATACATTGAGAGACCCCAAAGGAGTCTTTTGTAACAGCTGGGTTAAGTTTTTTCTGTCCAGTAAGCACACTATCGCTTTAACATGTTCTAGAGATAGGGTATCAAAAATAGCCTTTAAATCACTAGTTCCAATGTGTTTTGACAGCGCCTTAAGGGCAATTTTTTTCGCTTCGGCTATACCATCAGAGGAATTAAGAATTTTTATGCAAAGCGGTATGTCTAAATTGAAAGTAATTTTCGCTCGATTGTTGGAGTCACTAAGCACTAGGTTTTTAAGTGCCATAACAGCAATTGCTTCAACAGTGGTATTTTCATGTCCAAGCAGTTCTGCAAAATAGCGAATGGGATTTTTCCAATCGATCATCGTTGTCTGATTTTTCAGCTTAGGATTAAAAGTGAGAGACTCAAGTGCTAAAACGGCAACGATGGTTATGGGAGTATCGAAATGACTTGAAATAAGTGTTATCCAGTATTCAATATCAGAGGCTTGAGCGATTAACGGGAGATTGCTTGGATCATTATTAATCAGAGATTCAAGCAATAAAGCGGCATGGATTCGTACGTCCTTATTGATATTAGAAAGAAGGGTTACCAAATACGTAATAGCAGATATCTCTGTAATTTTTTTGAGGTTCTGCCAGTGACGATATATTAGAAGTGATTTAACGGCATTTTGTTGTACAGACCTATCTTTATGGTTAAGAGCGGTTACGAGGTTCGCTACTGAAAAATGACTATCATCAGCTTTGCTCATGTTATGGATACCTATAAATAATTATGTATAAATTAAACGCATTATACTGACCTATTTATGACCAGTCAAGCGTGATTAAAGTGGAGTTAGAGCCCATTTTAGTTTCAAATAGGCAAAAAATGAGCGATTTTATCTTGACCCAGCGCTTACAGGGTTATCTTATAGAGGAGGTGTTGTTGCTGAAGTTAAGAGGCCTGATAACGATGAGTGATTGAGTGTTGCTTTTGGGCATATAACCACTGGTCATGCAGTTTTTTTGCTTCGGGGAAATTATCTGCAGCTAAATATTGGATAACACGTATTTGTAGTTTAATCGGTAGTTCAGCTAACATATCTCGTCCTTTCAATACTGCTAATCATAATAGAGTACCATTGTCGGATTGAAATTGAACACCTCAAAAAGCTACTAAGTGTGTCAGTTATCTCTGCAGCTTGACCAAGAATAGGTGTGTCTATCTTTACTGAGAGTGTGCTGAAATTACGGTTGGTGTGTAAAAAAACAAAAAAAACAGCATCTTAAGTGTTGCTTACCTAAGCGTTAGGCAATTAAAGTACCGCTGGAAAAAGGGGGGGGGCGGCAACGGAAGGTTGCCGAATAGCTGCCCTGACGGACTCATGCCTGCTGAGAAATTAGTCTTCCGTATTTTCTTCCATGAAGCTAAAAAGTTTTTCAGCACGTGAGGGATGGCGTAGCTTGCGCAGAGCTTTCGCTTCAATTTGACGAATACGTTCGCGTGTCACGTCAAATTGCTTACCAACTTCCTCTAGTGTGTGATCGGTATTCATGCTAATACCAAATCGCATACGGAGGACTTTGGCTTCTCGAGGGGTTAGGGTTTGTAAAATATCGCCCATGGCTTCACGAAGACCTGTACCCGTTGCATACTCAATTGGAGATTCTGCATCGCCTTCGACAAACTCGCCGAGTGTCGTATCTTGGTCTTCACCTACCGTGGTTTCCATAGAAATAGGTTCTTTCGCAATTTTCATGACTTTTCGAACTTTCTCTTCTGGCATCTCCATCAGTTGAGCCAGTTCTTCTGGAGAAGGTTCTTGTCCTGTTTCTTGTAAAATTTGACGTGAGATACGATTAAGTTTGTTGATGGTTTCAATCATGTGAACGGGAATACGAATCGTTCTCGCTTGATCTGCAATTGAACGAGTAATAGCTTGACGTATCCACCAGGTAGCATAAGTTGAAAACTTATAGCCGCGACGGTACTCAAACTTTTCTACCGCTTTCATCAAGCCGATGTTGCCTTCTTGAATCAGATCTAAAAACTGTAATCCCCGATTGGTATATTTTTTTGCGATTGAAATAACCAATCGTAAGTTCGCTTCAATCATTTCACGTTTGGCGTGCTTGGATTTTGTTTCACCAATAGACATGCGGCGATTAATTTCTTTGAATTCAGCGACAGAAAGAGTGCTGTGTTGAGTGGCTTTAATCATTTTGAGTTGTGCACGGCGAACAATAGGTACTTGAGACTCTAACTTTGCTTCGTACTCGGGGTTTTCTTTAATAAAGCTATCCAGCCAGTCAGGATTGGTTTCATTGCCTAAAAATGATTGAATGAATGCCTTTCTAGGAACACCGGCTTTCTGAGTGCAGCAGTTTAGAATGATTCGTTCTTGTGCGCGTAGTTCTGAGATAATTCCTTGTAGTTCATCACGCATGGCATTGAATTGTGCATTAGATAGTTTAAAGGTAGAAAAAAACTCCCCCAGTATCTTTTGGTGTTTGATAACATGGGGATCTTTATGTGAGTACTTTTTTAAAGCACGTTGGTATTGACCGAGTACTTTCGTCAGTTTTTCGATGTTTTTAGCGACTTCTTCTGGACTGGGCCCTTTATTAGCTTCATCATCGATAGCGACATCTGCAGTATCTTCATCTTCATCTGGGTCAATTGAATCCTCATCATTTTTTTTGGTTTCGTAGTCTGTTGGTTTTGCTGTTATGGGTTGAGGCGCTTGTGGCCGTGGAATTTCGAATTCTTGAGAGTCATCAAAAAAACCGATAATGAGATCAGTTATGTTTTCGTTATTTTTTAGAGTGTTGTGATATTTTTCGATGAAATCTAGGAGTAGTTTGGGGTAATGTGTCATCGTAGAGCTCACATGACGCATGCCTTGTTCAATACGCTTCGCTATTTCAATTTCACCTTTACGTGTTAAAAGTTCAACGCTACCCATCTCGCGCATGTATAGGCGAACGGGGTCATTGGTTTTGGCAATTGCGGCATCGGCTAGTTGAGCTGCTGCATCTTCATCTTCATCGTCATCTGCTTGCTCTTCTTTATTTAAAAACAACGTCGTTGCATCGGGAGGAGTGTCCGTCACATCGATGCCTTTTTCGCCAAGAAGAACGACAAAGTGCTTAAGTTGGTCGGAGTCCATGAGTTCGCGAGGCAAATGCTGCATAAGCTCATCAGGGGTAATGTAGCCTTGCTCTTTTGCTTTCCGATATAAGGCCTGAAAGCCAGCAGCAGTCACATCATCTTCATTTTTAGTGGTGTTATCCCTGAGGGGGTCCTTGTTTCTTTCGATTGCCATGGCGTCTCACTTCTACATTAATAAGAGGTAAATAGGTTGTTCTCTATACAGGTTAAATATAGAACACATTCTCAAAATTTACCTTAGGGTTAATAGCAGCAACTCCCAGTCAACATAAAAACGGAAGGTTTCGTAGCAGCCCATCTGATTTGCCGAAAACTGCTGATTTAACAGAGGGTTTTTCAGGATTTCTATCGTCATAGGACATGGAATCCTGGAGGATACCTGAGTCTAATGCTGGCTAGACTGTATACCACTTCGCGCGTTTGAAAGCAAGAGTTGATGCAATCGCTGCCGTTCGCTCTCTGTTAGCGATCTGTTTTTTCCTTGGTCAATTAGGTGTTCTATTTGTCTGCTTATACACCATTTAATGCTCAGTTGAATAGAGTCAAAGAGTTCTTCTTGCTGTAAGTTTGGGTTAGTGAAATCCTCTTCTGAAGATAGGGTGAGGAGATATTGTTGTAAGGCTTCATTCTCAAAATAATTGATTAATTGACCAGCATTTAAGTCAGGATGTTTCGTTAGTTGATCGTAGATAGTGATTAATAGTTTGAGCTCACGTGGAGGTGCTTCGAGTTGGTGTGCCAATTCATCAAGCTGCGTTAAGCCAGTTGCTGTTTTGGCAAGAGAGGTGTTTTTTAAAAGCAGTGTCAGTGCACGAGAGATAGGTGGAACTGGTTTTCTTGAAATGGGTCTAGAGGGATGAGGAATTGGATCTGATATGACACTTGTTTTTTCCGTTAGGTTACTCGGATCAATGTCGAGTCTTTTTGCGAGTTCCTGAGTCAGCAAGTTTCGGAGCAACCCAGGCGGCATGGTTTGTATCGATGTCATCGCTTCTTTGGCACAGCGGGCTTTCCCATCGAGAGAAGATAGATCGTGTTCAGTCAATAGGTGGTCAAAAAAAGCCTCACTAAGCGGTTTTGAATGATTAATGAGTGCTTGCATTTTTTCCTGACCATGAGCGATGACATAAGAGTCAGGGTCTTCGCCTTCAGGCAAAAATAAAAAACGGAGGTCCATTTTTTCATTAGCGATCGGAAGGGCTTCAGTAAGTGCATGCCAGGCTGCTTTTCGTCCGGCGGTATCGCCATCAAAGCAGACGATAATTTTATCGGTATGCCGTTGTAACTGGCGAAATTGGCCTCGATTGCTCGCAGTTCCGAGTGTCGCCACCACTTGTGTAATCCCCGCTTGATGCAAGCTGATCACATCCATATAACCTTCGGTTACCAAGATGTAGTCGGGATGGCGACAGGCTTCCATCATTTCATAAATGCCATAGAGAACATCGCTTTTATTGAAGAGCGGCGTTTGGGGTGAATTTAAGTATTTTGGATTGTCATCACCCAGTGTGCGAGCACCAAAAGCGATAGTTCGCCCTCGGGAGTCGCGAATAGGGAAGATCATGCGATGACGAAAACGGTCATAACGGTGACCTTTGTCGTTCGTGATAACTAGCCCATGCGTATGCAGGCGCTCAAGGGATTCGCTGCTTCCAGTAGATAGTCGAGTTAATAGGTCGTCCCACTGATCTTTAGCATAGCCAAGTGCAAAAGTTTTTGCTGTCTCACCCTGAATGTGGCGACTTTTAAAATACTCAATTGCCTTTGGGGTGTCGCGTAGGTTTTGTTGAAAGCATTGGCTAGCTTTTTCTAGGCAGTCGTAATCAGCTTGTGAGTGATCGGATTTGTGTTGGTTCAGGGCAGGCATTTCAATACCCGCTTGGCGTGCTAGATAATTTAAGGCCTCAAAAAAACTCATGCGGTCATATTGGCGTAAGAAATGGATAGCATTGCCGGAAGCATGGCAGCCAAAGCAGTAGTAGTATTGCTCTTTATGTATAACATGGAAGGAGGGCGTGTTTTCACTGTGAAAAGGGCAACAAGCTGTGTGACTTTTACCTTTATTGGATAGCTCGATACGTTCACCGATCACGTGGACGATATCGATTTGGCTCAGTACTTGATTGGCTATTTCGGATAATGCCGCTTTTCGATCCATGGATTCCTTTGAAGATGAAAAGTGAAGGGTTTCTAATAAGCTCACCTGATGAGTCAAGAATAGTTGTTTAGTTAAGTCGAGCTTTTACATCTTCGCTGACTTGACTCATATCCGCTCGGCCAGCAATCTGGTCTTTCAGGTAAGCGATAATTTTGCCCATGTCTCGCATTCCTGTAGGCTCTAGCTTCGTAAAAGCATCCTCAATGAGCAAAGCAAGCTCATCCTTGGTCAAGGGTTCAGGTAGGTAGGCTTTGAGTATTTCTGCTTCTTGATCTTCTTTTTCGGCCAGGTCTTCGCGATTGGCTGCTCGGAATTGTTTAGCCGATTCACGGCGTTGTTTTAATAGTTTGTCGATACAAGCGAGGGCTTGTTGATCTGTGACAACGGTCCCTTTGCCTTCTTTGCTTAAGAGTAAGATTTCACTGCGGACATTGCGGATAGTATTTAACCGCAAGGTCTCTTTATTCCGCATAGCTATTTTCATGTCAGCAGTGAGTTGGTTAATGAGAGATGTCATCGGTAGCCTTTTTTTAGTGGCGAGTGCGTTCTCTTTCCATAGTTTCATTTTGTTTGAATATCTTTTTCTGTAGACGCTTGACAGCTGCGCCACGCATACGCTTGCGTTTTTGGGAAGGTTTTTCGTGGCGCTTGATAGCGCGAGCACGTGAGACTAAGCCTGCTTTTTCACAGGAGCGTTTGAACTGGCGTAATGCTTTTTCGAAGCCGCCTTTGTTGACATTGACTGATGGCATGTAAGGTTTCACCTAGCTAGTTTACGTTGCTACAAACCGCCACAGAGGCGGAAAATAAGGAAAGAATATAATCGCTTTGCTAGCAGATTGCAAAGTTTTTATCAAGGTTCCGCTGGGCTAATCGTTTTGGGTGGTTGGGTAGTATTTTCGCAGTAACGGCCTTATCGTAACTCCTTGTACAATAACAGAAAAAGCAACTATGAGGTAGGTCAGTGTTAAAATAATATTGCGTGTTGGGTTCGCCGGTAGTGACAAAGCAAGTGCAATGGCTAACCCGCCACGAAGTCCGCCCCAGGTGAGTAGTTGTATCAGTTTAGGTTTTTTTCTCGCTTTGGGGAGCACCAGTATGGGTCCGGCAACGGTTAGCCAGCGAATAGCCAGAACCAGTGGTATGACTAAAAAAGAGGCTAGCAATACAGGGGTGGGTATTGTGAAGTCTAAAAGTTCGAAACCAAGGAGTAGGAATAAGACAGTATTTAAGACCTCGTCAATGGCTTCCCAAATAGTCTCTAGAAAAGGGAAGTGGGTACTTTTTCGCAGACCATGACCGATCCAGATACCAGAAACAACCATGGCTAAGGGGCCAGATATATTAAGCGATAAAGCCAGTGTGTAGCCACCGGTCACGACTGTAAGGGTAGTGAGTAGAATTAACTTATGGTCGTTAGTTTGACGACAGAGGAAAAGCGCAAGAAACCCCAAAATTGCACCGTAAAGTATACCCCCGATAGCTTGTTGTGCAAAAAGAGCAGCAACATGGCTAACAAGGGGCGTAGAGTCATTACTCAGCAGTTGGTAGACTGTCGTGAACACGACGATACCGACACCATCATTAAATAGGGACTCACCGGCAACGGAAGCTTTCAAAAAGCGAGGGGCGCCCAAGTTTTTGAAAGTCGCCAAGACTGCAATGGGATCGGTGGGTGAAATAAGTGCACCAAATAAGCAGGCATAGATCCACGGTAAATCGATATTAATCCAACTCAGTAAGTAATGAGAGCTGATAGCAATTAAGGCGGTGGATGCTAATGTGGAAAATGAGGCTAATAAGCCGATCTCCCATTTTTGCTCACGAAGTGTCTCAATATCGATAGTTAGTGCACCTGCAAATAATAAAAAACCAAGAAAGCAGTCGAGTAATAAATGGCTGAAGTGAATGTCTTTTATAAGGGTTAAGCTGTTGTTAGTGAGGGCGAGTGCAGGGAACTTGGGTAGGATGAGTAAAACAGTGGCAATGATCATAGCCGATAACATCATCGCGATAGATGTTTGTAGTTTGAGCACTTTAGCATTAAAAAAACCGACCAATAAAGCGATGGAAAG
Source organism: Coxiellaceae bacterium (assembly GCA_044359385.1). Classification (GTDB taxonomy): domain Bacteria; phylum Pseudomonadota; class Gammaproteobacteria; order JAJRRL01; family JAJRRL01; genus JBIKMG01. The sequence goes on along the minus strand of JBIKMG010000015.1, from coordinate 8,998 downwards.
AACAATGGCAATGAGTGCATAGGCGTTCATGTTAGGACCTCTTGTTGATGTCGTATTTAGGGATACGAAAATTCTAAATGGTTGTCCAGGCTAGCACAATCAAGGAGTTTGTGTATCATTGAAAAAATGATTAAAAGGGGTAGGGGACTGTGCCGATTGAAATTTTTAAAAAGTTTATCCGGTATGAAGCGAGCGCTGGTATTTTATTGCTGATTGCGTTTATCGCTGCCTTGGCAGTAGATAACACCGGTTGGTCAAGGTACTATCAACAGATATGGGCGACTCACCTGCACATTTCTGTGGGAAATTTTAAATTAGATAAATCGATTTTGATGTGGATCAACGATGGCTTGATGTCTCTTTTTTTTTTATTGGTGGGTTTGGAACTTAAGCGAGAGATGATCACGGGCGAGCTGAGTTCTTTGCGAGATGCGATGCTTCCAGCGATTGCAGCAATCGGTGGAATGCTCATGCCAGCCTTAATTTTTCTGGGATTGACTTACCCGAATTATAATTTTATGAAAGGCTGGACGATTCCAACGACGACAGATATTGCATTTTCATTGGGTGTCTTGATGTTGTTAGCAAAGCGTATTCCCGCTTCATTGAAAATTTTCTTAACTGCATTGGCTATTTTTGATGATATCGGCGCAATCATCATTATTGCTGTGTTGTACACAAATTCATTGTCTGTGACTATGTTAAGTGTATCGGTTTGCATTTTTCTAGTTTTGTTTTTTTTAAATCGTCTAAGCGTTCAAAAAAGTTGGCCATATGTGTTTTTTGGTTGTTTGTTATGGCTGTGTGTTTTAAAATCCGGTGTACATGCAACATTGGCTGGTATTATTTTGGCTGCGCTGATTCCAGCAAAAAAAACCGATGGGAAGCCTTCTAAAATGCTAAAGAGTTGGGAGCAAGCCTTACATCCATTTGTGGCTTATTGGGTATTGCCAGTGTTTGCATTTGCCAATGGAGGGGTTCGGTTTTCTGATATGCAATTAAATACGCTATGGAGTGGAGTTACGTTGGCCTGTGCTTTAGGTTTGTTTTTTGGAAAACAAATCGGTATTGGTGGTTTTTCCTGGTTGGCAGTAAAATGTTGTTGGCTGAAATTACCAGAATCCATGAGTATGAAAGGTATTTGGGGCGTGGGAATTGTTGCAGGTATCGGATTTACGATGAGTCTATTCATAGCTTCACTCGCATTTGCAGAGGGAGGGAGTGATATGATTTCAAAAATTCGTGTTGGTGTTATGGTAGGTTCTTTGCTTTCAGGAATTGGTGGTTATTTTTTTCTAAAAACAGTGTATAAAAAGTAAGAGCGAATTTTTCCAGGATGGGAATCACAGGATTTGTTCTTTTTGAGAGTTTATTTTTGGAGTACAACCATGGCTGCAGCCCTTGCATTTTTGGGTAGAAGACGTCGATAAAACCGTAGGTAGGGCAAAAAAGCCTTTTGCTTTCGTTTGTCGTATTATCCATAGTGCGAAGATAAAAGTGATGCTGAATCCGCCGACCCACAGAATAGAGGTCAGTGGGTGTGATGACAGGGTGGTTAATTGATAAATGCTAACGGCTGTTGCATAAGCTAAAGAAGTTGTCCAAATCACAGAGAATATGACCCAATCACGTGATATTTCTCGACACATAGCGGCCAATGTTGAAATACAAGGGAAATAAAGCAAAATAAAGACCAAATAAGCAAATGCTGCCAAGGGTGTTGCAAAACGTATAACCAGCGTTTGTATTGCGCCTTCGCTCATGTCGTGAGCCGCCTCTGAGGCAACAAAGGGATTGGAAAAGGCGTTCCCTAAGTGAGCTAAATTATGAGGGATAGAGGCGATGGCGTCTAGTAGATCAGCATTTAAGTTGTATGAATGAGGATCAGCTTTATCTGAATACAAGGTGTTTAATGTACCCACAACGACTTCTTTGGCTAGAACACCTGTGATTAAGCCAACAGTCGCTGGCCAATTATCAGAGTGGATACCCATCGGTGCTAGCGCAGGTGTGACAGTTTTGCTGAATGCGGAGAGCAAGCTAATCGGTTTGTCGTTATCGTTTTTCACGGAGATGTGGTTTAACGCAGCGATGATGATACAAACTGGAATAATATAGCGACCAGCTCGAGACAGAAAACCTTTTAAGCGTTGCCAGACTAGTTTTCGCATGGAGCCAAAATTGGGGAGATGGTATTCGGGTAACTCCATAATAAGCGGTGCTGGTTTGCCTGGAAGTAACGTTCTTCTCAAAATAAAGCCAGTTCCAACTGCTGCGGTTAGGCCAATTAGATACAACAAAAAAATAACATTCTGCCCACCGTGCGGAAAAAAAGCGCTAGCAAATACAGCAAAAATAGCCAATCTTGCCCCGCAAGAAATAAAAGGTGTCATGAGAATGGTGAGAATACGATCGCGAACGCTGGGTAAAGCCCGTGTGCCTAAAACGGCAGGGACATTGCAACCAAAGCCAACAATCAAGGGGATAAAAGACTGGCCTGGAAGCCCTAGTTTTTGCATCAATCGATCCATGACAAAAGCTGCGCGGGATAAATAACCAGAATCTTCTAGTAACGCTAAAAATAAAAACATGGCACCGATAACGGGGATAAAGGTCACAACGGTATTAATCCCTCTGCCAAATCCATCTGCTAAAATGCCAGAAATAAATCCGGGGGCGTGTAACCAGTGCAGTAGATGTGTCGTGCCACCGACAAAAATAGTGTCGCTACTGATATCAAAAAAATCTTGAAAAGCACCGCCCACATTAATCGAAAAAACAAACATCAAATACATCACGGCTAAAAAAATAGGAATTCCAGCATAGCGATTTAATACAATTCGATCGAGCCAGTGACTGGTTAATTGAGTCTTGGTTTTCTGTTGAGAGACGGTTTTTTGGTAGAGATAGTTAGCTGCATCATAATAAACAGAAGCAGTTAATAGGTGGAAATCAGTTTTTGTTTCTGGTTGCCGTGTTTCGGGCCAGCGACAAACTGATCGAGGACCTTGCGGTTTAGCAGCAAGTTTAGAAATAGCCTCTCGGAGTGATTCAATTCCGATTTTTCTTTTTGCAACTAAGCCAACAACAGGGCAGCCGAGTTTTTTGCTCAGCAGATTTAAATTAATATCGAGCCCTTTTTTATGAGCAATATCCATCATATTAACAGCGATAATCAAGGGAATTTGTCGCTCAACTAATTGCGCTGTTAAAAAAAAATGACGGTTAAGTTGACTGGCATCCACGATATTAATCAGTACATCGGTGTTGTTATCCAGGAGATACTGGCAGGCAATGGTAGAGTCAACAGCTTGTTCACCGGTGCATTGTTCAAGTGAATAGATGCCAGGCAGATCAGTGACTTCAACTGTTTGATTGAGATGTTGATAGACACCTGTTTTTTTATCGACGGTAACCCCGGGCCAGTTACCGACATGTTGATTGCTTCCAGTGAGGGCGTTAAATAATTCTGTTTTTCCGCAGTTGGGATTTCCTGATAGAGTGATGCGGATCGGTTTAGGCATGATGACCATCCGAGGTTCTCTTGACCAGTAAAGTTTGGGCATCCGATTTACGAATACTGAGTTGAGTACCGCGTACTTCAATTTGCATCGGATTACCTAAAGGCGCCAACCGAACAACATGGATGGGTGTTCCAGGGAGTAAGCCCATCGCATAAAGGGACTGACGGTAACTAGGAGAGTCTGTGCGTAGTTCAACGAGGAGAACAGTTTCGCCAGGGGCGATCTGTTCAAGCGTTACGTCGGGCTCAGAGTCAGGCATGAAAGGTACTCGTATCTTTAATCAGTAACCCCTGTTGAAGATAAAAATGCGCATTTTTGCCGAATTTGAGAGGAAATATCCACGTCACGTGCGTCTTGTATAGGTGATACAGTGTGCACGGATAGTTAATCCTTCGTCTCTCACTTTAGTGCAAAACTGAACGGTTTCTCAGGGTCGCCGGATTCGTTGAGAGTTGCTGTCTTTAATAAGGTCATATTACCGGACTGACCCACCTGTGGTCAAGTTAAATAAGAATCATTCTCATTTGGCTTCTAGTACAGACAGAACGGCTTCATTAAAAGCTTGCGGTTTAGAGGATTCATTGTTGCAAGTAGCTGAAGCCCATTTTGTCGTTGTGTTACAAGGGGTGTCGCGATCAAAAGACCAGTAGTGCAATCCGGCCAAATTATTGTCCTTAACGTACAGGGCTATTTTTTGCATATCAGATAAGGTGGTGATTTCATCTGAAACGTCATTACCGCCAATCATCGGTGTGAGTTCAATCTGACTTAAGGGAATGTTGTACATTTTGCTGACTTCTTCAGCCGCGAATTCTGCAGAAGCTGCCATGTCACAGGTGCCATCGGTTTTCGTTTGGCAGCCACTGGCGCCAAAATCCATCACCATTAAGTTAATGTTATAGTGAAGTCCTGCCTGGTTAGCCGCATTGATTGCCCAGATACCTAATGAATTTAAAGTGCTGTTGGATGTCGCTGTTGTTGCCAGTGTTAAACTAACACGAAAGTTTTTTTCTTTTTGCAGCTCTGCCGTTACGTTCATTAAGTCTATTAACTGTTGTTCGTTATAGCCTCCTTCAATATCGAAATCTAAGCCATTGAAATAAGGGGATGTGTAATGGTAACGGTTTAAAAACGTTCTCATGTCATCGACTGAGCTGCATTGAAAAGCACCGGCTGCACCACCCGTTGATACAATGTATTGTGTTTTATTCGCTTCAAATAGAGCTAAATTATTCGTAGCTAAGTCTTCTCCAGAAACACCACCCCAAGTTTCACTGCCGCATTGACCGGTTGCAAAAGCCAATGAAACGGTATGATTGTCCGTTTGTAAGGTACCTAAAAAAGGAACAGGGAATGACTCACCGTTAATGAGCGTGCTAATGACATAGTTATTCCAGTTCATGTTAATGCTGGTATCTTTATAGGGAGAATAAATAGGGGAGGTCGCGAATGCTGTTGTACACAGAGCGGTGGTCGTCAATAGAGTTAGTATTTTTTTTATCATGGCGTTACCTTATTTACGATAGAGACAGTTAAATTGAATTTCGAATAACAGTGTTCGAGAACCCAATGGGGACTATAGTTAACAGATATTAAGATAACCTTAAATAAAATAAATAAACCGTTTCGCGTAGTAGAATGAGTTGTTCCTTAAAAAATCTGCAGTATCCAAAAAAAATGAGCGCAACGTTTTTTTAGGGAGGGCGTTATACTGTTCGCGTCTGAGGGTCATTTGGGTTGCCTGAATCTTGCTTGCATTATCCGAGTAAAATCATCTCTCTCTTGACCGAGTCAGTTGTTGTTGCTCGGTGAAATAGGAGGGTCCTTATTGAGGCTGTAATACAGATAAAACAGCTTGATTAAAGGCCAGTGCTCGAGTGGATTGATTGTTGCAAGTAGGGGAAGAAACCTGGATCATTTTTTTGCAAGGCGTGTCTCGATCAAAAGACCAGTAATGTAGTCCGGCTAAATTATTGTCTTTAACGTATTGGGCTATTTTTTGCATATCAGATAGTGTGGTGATTTCATCTGAAATATCATTCATACCAATCATCGGTGTAAGTTCAATACGATTCAAGGGAATATTGTACATTTTGCTGACTTCTTCAGCGGCGAATTCCGCGGAAGCTGCCATGTCACAAGTGCCATCGGCTTTCGTTTGGCAACCAGTGGCGCCAAAGTCCATGACCATTAAATTAACGTTATAGTCTAGTCCCGCCTGGTTAGCAGCATTGACGGCCCAGATACCTAGTTTATTTAAACTCTCACCTGGTTTTGCGGATGTTCCGAGTGTTAGGCTAACACGAAAGTTTTTTTCTTTTTGCAGCTCTGCCGTTACGTTCATTAAGTCTATTAACTGTTGTTCGTTATAGCCTCCTTCAATATCGAAATCTAAGCCATTGAAATAAGGAGATGTGTAGTTGTAGCGAGTTAAAAACCTTCGCATCCCATCGACAGAGTTACATTGAAAAGCACCTGTTGAGTCACCTGCTGCGCCACCGGTGGATATAATGTATTGTACGTTATTTTTTTCAAATAGGGGTAAGTTATTGTTAGCTAAGTCCTCTCCAGAAATGCTACCCCAGGTTTCACTGCCGCATTGACCGGTTGCAAAAGCCAATGAAACCGTGTGGTTATTTGTTTGTAATGTACCTAGAAAAGGAACGGGGAATGATTCACCGTTAATGAGGGTGCTAATGACGTAGTTATTCCAGTTAAGATTAATCCCGGTATCTTTATAAGGGGAATAAATGGGTGAGGTGGCGAATGCTGTTGCACAAAGCGCGGTGGTCGTGAATAGACTGAGTATTTGTTTAATCATGATGTGACCTTTAGAGTGGGTTAAATTGAATCTCGAAAGAAAGACTATAGCTAAAGGATATTAAGGTAGCCTTAAATAAAATGCTTTCACTGTTTCGCGCAGTGGAATGAGCTTTCCATGGAAAAAATGTGTTGTATCCGAAAAACAAATAAGCTCCAAGTTTTGTTCAGATACAGCCTTATACTGTTCAATAGCTTGAACAGAAATGAGCTCATCTTCTTCGCCAACGACAGTTAACCAAGGGCAAGTTATTTTAGGGAGTTGAGAATAACTGCGACGACTGACAATAGGTGCTACAGTGACGAGTGATTGAGTAGGGAGCTCGGTTGCCAACTGAGCTACAATAAAAGCACCGAAAGAAAAGCCTGCGAAATGCAGGGGTAAATGAGGGTATTTTTTATGTAGCCACTCATAAACTGCGCGTGTATCTTCCAATTCACCGCTGACATGGCCGTGAGTTCCTTCGCTGTTTAAAACACCGCGGTAATTAAAACGCACGGTTACAAATCCCATGGCTTCCATTGCCCAGTTCAGAGCAGTCACCACTTTATTATGCATCGTTCCTTCTTGTTCAGGGTCAGGGTGACAAATGATTCCGCAGGCGGTTGCTGGTGTCTTTTTTTCGCTTAAAATCGCTTCTATTTTTCCAGCAGGACCATCGATAAATAGGTGTCTTGTTTCAGGTATGGAGGGCAGCATTGTTCAAAGTCCCAGTACAGATTTAATAAAAGGAATCGTTAATTTGCGTTGTTTGATTAATGTTGCCTTATCTAATTCTTCCAAGTAGTTCATAAGTGTTGTCATGTCTTTTGAAGCATGCCGTACCAGATAGGCGCCTGCATCTATTGTAAATTCGATACCGCGTTGATGTGCCTTTTGTTGCAGTACATATATTTTTTCTGCATCGGTTAAGGGATCCAGTGTTAGTGTTAAGCCATGGTACAATCGGGATTGCAGATCGGGCAGTAGAAAATTTAATTTTGAAGCCGGTTTGCGTGCGGCAATGAGGAGTTGAGTTTTTTGCTCTTGGCAACGGTTATAGAAATGGAATAAGGTTTCTTCAAAGCCTTCTTGTCCAAGGATTCTTTCGAGATCGTCGAGGCAGACGACACCGTGATATTCGAGATTATCAAAAGCAGCAGGATTTAGGTACGATTGCTGAAGTGAAAGATAAACGGGTAGTTCGCCTTGTGCCATCAAACTGTGGCAAGCAGCATGAAGCAAGTGAGTTTTTCCTGAGCCACTTTCGCCGCACAAAAAAATAACGCGCTCGCTTTCTTTGCGCGTAAAACGTCTGAGTTCTTCTATGACTAAACGGGTACTGCGAGTCGGCAAGAAGTCGCTGAATTTGCTTTCTTCTCGAGAGGAAAAGGCAAGAGGCAGTTGTTCATTCACGATAATACCTAGGGTTTGTTGTTCAGAATTTTTGAATTATCAGGTGCTAATCTTGCATCGTCAATGGGTGAATGTAAATTCAGCAATCCTTAATGAGCTGGAGTTCGGCGGTTAGAAATGCAGAATGGCGGGATTTGTATCTGACTTTATTTCGATGTGGATTCCTTCGTCGGGCTTATAGCCCTTCTCGCAATGACAGAGGGAGCTCAGCCTAGGCATCCCCTTCGTCGAAACTGTGAAGGCTTTCCCTCTCTGTATCCTAATCCGTCCAAACAAAGAGCTGTGCTCTTTCGATCGTTAACGCCTTGATGGCGGACGTGTTTTTCGATCAATTAAACCGAGCAAACCATTATGCGCTCTTTGAGTTGGGTTCCCTAACAGAGATTGAGTCAGTCTCATTTTCTGTTCTCTATGTGGCTGAAAACAGCGCCATAAACCAGGAACAAAAACAGCTCTAACATCCGCTGTTCGCAAACTTAGGTATACCTGAATAAAGACTCCTCGATAAGCACTCAGCTCACCGTTTCTACACTGACGTAGTAGAGAGGTTAGGTGATTTCTGGCTAAATGTCTCATGAAGACCGGACGTTGCTCATCATTAAGTGCTCCTAATACATAACCCAGGTCTTCTTTATCAGTTATGATTTGCTGCAACCACTCAGGATGAAAAAGATTTATGATAGTTGCGAGTTCTTGATTCTTATCGCTAAGCGGTCGTAATACACCCAAAAGCATACGTCTTGAATTGATGATTTGCTCCAACCACTGCTGAGCCGAAGCATTTATAATACTTGCGAATTGTTCCTCATTCAGCCAGAACAATACATGACCCAGTTGCTCTCCATTTTGTATCATTTCTTTGAGCTTATCTGTATCGAAATGCTCTATTATCGATCTGCGTTCTGCCTCATTGAGAGCGGACAATACACCACTCAGTTCAGATCCATTTCGTATGATTTCTTTGAGCTTATTCGTATCGAAATGCTCTATTATCGATGTGCGTTCTGCCTCATTGAAAGCGAACAATACGTTACTCAGTTCAGATCCATTTCGTATGATTTCTTTCAGCTTATCCAAACCCAACCCATCGATAACAGCTTTGCATCCTGCCTCATTAAGCAGACGCAATACATCAACCAGTTGAGATGCATTTTGTATCATTTCTTTCAGCTTATCCGAACCCAAAGCATCTAGAATGGTCGTGCGTTGTGACTCATTCAGGTTCAGGCAATACAATACATGATACAGCTCGTTTACA
>JBIKMG010000060.1:0-9347 GCA_044359385.1 Coxiellaceae bacterium | reverse complement strand
ATCTTGCAAAAGAGAAGGGGGTGCTAAACGTGGTCGATGCATGGTTTTTTAAATAGCTAGTGCAGTATAGAATTATAAAAAAGGAGGATTTTTTCAGTGCAAAATGCTAGAAAAACAGGGGTTTTTTCAAAAAAATATGAGCTCTTGGCTTGAAAAACCGCCAGTCATGATGGCGTCAGCTATTCTCTTCTTTGCCAGAAGATGATGTATCGTTTAACATAGCTTCACGAGTATCGCGAGTCCCAATGGAAGATAAAAATAAAATTTATCGGGCTTTTTTTGAGGGAGGAGATCCCCACAATAGAAAAAGCTTTTTTAGGAAGCGCTTTATTATGCCGATTAGTGTAGGCCAGAATGTTCATGAAAACGGTCGAATGGAAAGCACCCTATCTCTGGTTTCAAGGTCTTTTAAAAGTGGCGTTGTTCTAATAGATGATGTGGTACAGCGACATACACTTAAAATACACTCACCAAATCTGAGTGATACGGTTCTTTATGAAATGGCTAGAGAGGATGGTAATATCTGGCTTCAGAGATATCAGCACCGAATTCAAAAAACCTTAGGGGATAAGGTGAGTATTCTTCGCTGGGAATATTTTCTTAAGCATGCTGATTTTAACGCGTGTGAAAAAAAGGTACGTAGGTTATTAAAAGACAATCCTCTCTATAAAGAGTCCTTCGAAAGAAACATTAACGAATTTATTGGTCGATGTTTTAAGAAGAATCCAGGCTTGGATTACCTGTTTGCATACAATCAGTGCGAACAATATCTTATCGAGGAGTGTTCTGCGATGCAGCTATGGCCTACGTTGGATGTTCAAGTCGAGGTTTACCCCTCTGACAGAAATCATGCAATGCAGGCCACTAATAGAGAATTGATTGAGCCCCAAGTTCCTGGTGGATTGGAGCATGTTTCCTTGTGGTTTAAAAAAATAAACAGCTCTGAAGCTCAACCCAGCTTACCTCTGGCTAGACACTAGAAATTTATCGCCAAGAGATACCGAAAATCTGTTGGTTCGTATATGAACAGACTATACTTAAAGAGAACAAGTAATGATCGGATATTTATGGCAAACATACCATCGCAGATAGCGCTTGAAAATATAATTGCTTTCATGCCCGGACATGTATACTGGAAAGACTTAAATGGCGTGTATATTGGGTGCAATGATAAACAGGCACTCAGTCTTGGGTTCCAGAGTGCAAAAGACGTGATCGGGAAAACAGATTATGAACTTCCGTGGTCTATAGAGTCAGCGGACGAGTTTCGAAAAAATGACTTACAGGTTATGCGTAATGCGACGCCCATTACAAAAAAAGAAAAAATAATTATAGGTAGCAAGGAAGCTATCCTGATCACTCAAAAAATCCCGCTATTCGATGATAATCAGCAGGTTATTGGTGTTCTTGGGATCTCCACGGACATTACAGATTTGATGATGCGTGCCAAAAAAAAGGCTGAAATTGCGAACGAAGCCAAAACAGAATTCATCGCCAACATGTCTCATGATTTAAAAACACCGATGACCGGTTTGTTGGGAATGCTTCGAGGATTGCTTCAGTCTGAACAAGAGGCGAGATCTTCGTTGAATTCGAAATCACAGTTAAGTCAAGAAAAGCTAGAAAAAATATTGAGCCATGTGTTAGATCAGGTGAAGGAATATGCGAGTTTAGCGCTGATATCCGGAGAGAGACTCAATCAGTTTCACGATGATGTATTGAATAATGTGGAATTAGATTCGGGGCAAAGCACGGAAATAAGGACGGACTTTAATCTAGACCATCTGATTCAAGATGTGATCGGATTGCAAAAACCGGCGGCGTTTAATAAAAAATTAAATTTGACGGCAGAAATTGAAGAACATACGCCTTGCCACTTGAACGGACTGAAACAATCCTTCTATAGAGTGCTTGCCAACCTCATCAGCAATGCGATTAAATTCACCCAAGAAGGATCCATAAGCGTCAATGTCAGTTTGAACGAATCGAAAGCTTCAGGCACTTGTCATGAAGGCGATGAAATCAGATTGAAAGTAAGCGTCAGTGACACAGGGATGGGTATTCCACAGGACAAATTCGATGAAATATTTAATCCCTTTTCTCGATTAACATCCTCGTATAACGGCATTTACGAAGGCCTGGGAATAGGTCTGTATGCCGTTAAACAGTACGTAACGCATATGACAGGAGAGATTCGTGTTGAAAGCCAAATAGGGCAAGGGTCGTGCTTTACTGTTTATTTACCCTTTCAGGTTCAAGATGACGGTGAGACTCAGTTTGTGGAGGCTCAAAAGAAGCAGGAAGAAGCGAGGCTTAAGGAGAGCGAGAGATTAAAGCAGGAATCTCTGCGTGATTCAGAAGCCAGGAATAAAGCGAAGCTGGCGGTATTGTTAGTGGAAGATGATAAAATTGCGGGTAAAGTGGCGAGTATGAGTCTGATGGGTTTGGGTTGCTCGGTGGAGATGGCTGAGTCGGGTGAAGAGGCAATCGAAAAACTCAAGCAAAAGGATTATGCGCTCATTTTTATGGATATTGGCTTACCGGGAATGACCGGAATAGAAACAGCCGTTGCGATTAGGCGGTTAAAGGACGTAACCAAGTCAAATACCCCGATTGTTGCGTTAACGGGGCATGCGTATGGAAAAAGTCGTCAGCTTTGTCTCAATGCGGGCATGCAAAGTGTTTGTTCTAAACCTGCGACACCAGAAGACTTGAGAAAAGCATTGGATTATTTTTCAGCGTCCTAGAAGAGGTGTCGCAGTAACTCATACACGTAAACAATAAAAAATGAGCCTGAAATCAGTTTTCAGTCACTCAATCGTTAAGTTCGGCATAATGAAGTCAATCAACGACGCTTTCTGACTTCTTTGATGGTGTTTTGTATCTATTTCCCAAGCACCAATCGGTAGACGCAGTCGCCAGGCTTTTTTTCTATCTCGTTGATTATTAAATCCAACTCGATGTTGTTGGAAAAATGATCTTAATTGGAGTAGTATCAGCCCAATTAAAAGGGGACAGCGTATAATTGGGAGAGCGATGATGCGTACACAAGAATTCGATGTAGAAACAAAAGAAGACGGCTCTGTGGGCCCCCACACGCCACCCCGAAAAGGCTCGTCCAGCAGTGAAGGCAGTAGTACGGGTTCATCGGATAGTCCGTTGCTGGATGGCGAATCATCGCTAACCAAAGAAGGTCCCTTGCCTGATGCGGTCGAGCTTACGACGCGCATGACAGAAACAGTGGACTTAGCCGCTTGCCCTGAGTTTAATGGGTATCATCGACATCTAAAACCCGGTCAGGGCGTTGTTATTCGCGATACGGATGGGGTGATTGCCTTGGTCCTGCACGAACTGGCTAAGGCGGGCTTGCTCTCCTTTACCGCAGAATCGTGGACTCAACTGTTATCCGCTATTCATTTCGAGAATTTTGAATCGGGTGTTGCGAATACTCAGATGAAAGAATTCGACACTCGACGAAAAAACTATCAAAAAATGCGAACGCATGAAGCTCCGTGGGATACCCCTGATTTTCACGAAGCGCAAAGATGCCTGAATCAGCGTATCGCTCAATTTGAAACGTTATTGGATACAGCAGCGAAAGCCGCGGCAGAACTCCGAGAGCAATACAACATTCCTACTCGAGAAATTATTTTTATCGGCGACACCACCTGTGATGAAGATGCATCGGCTGGAGATAGGTATCTATTTTGTATTCCATCAATCGCTCAGAAATACGGCTTTGTATACACGGAAATGGCCTCAAATCATGGCTTTTTTTCCATTGGGTTGCATCAATCGTTGGCGAAACGCTTTTCCCCTAGAGACATGCGTGAAGAAAACGGTTCTTGGCTAACCCGGTTGCTGGTTAAACTCACTCAAGCAAAACATCCAGCGAAGCAATTAAGTCCAACACTTAAAGAAGCCTTGTATCAACTACTCGTTGCTTCCTTTCCGAAATCCCTAGAAGACACATTAAATCCTTCAATTTTACGAAACATTTCCGGACTTTTTAAACAATTCACATCGCCAGAAAAAGAGATGCCTGCTGTCTTTGCTTACCAAGCCGCTTACGCCCAGTATGAAGCCATTGAAAAAGACAGGCGTGTCCCCTTTGAAGCACGTCAAGCTTCATTAGAACAAAAAAAAGGGGAGATGAAATCCGTTTTACGGCAGTTTTTTGATGCGGTGCAAGCAGATGATGCCGCCTTATTGAAAAAAGTGTTAAAGGCGGTGCCTGCATTGAAGCCCGCTTTTCTGCCCTCGCATGCCTTGGATAGAGATCAACTCTTGGAAGAATTTAAACGTCAATCGGCGACATTTGATACCGACACCGTGTTATCCGTCTTTCAATTTTTGAAGTCTATTCCTGCTACGTTATTCGAAGATATCCGAGCTTGCCAGCAAGCCATACAACGCATGAACGACGAGATAAAAACAGCCGATAGCGATGACGTGAAGAAGAATTTGAGAAAAGCGAAGAAAACACAAGAGACAAAAGCGCATGCGTTAAAAATCCTGCTGGCTGAGCTTCTCTCGATACTGCCTGTGAAAGAGCCTGTGCTTCTAAAAATAATGACTATCCATTGCGAAACGCAAAAAACACCTAAAATCGAAGCGCTGATTAGACTCTATTTGCCAGAAGTGAGCTCACCAAAGCGAAACGGTCCGTTCTCGCATGAAGATTTAAACCGTGTTCATCGCGCTATCGCCGGGGCGAGAAATCATGAGCGATTTCCTGAAGATCCCACGTTGTTAACGGAACTCGTGTGTATGCCTAACGGAAGTACGGTCTTTCAGGACATGACGAATATGTTAGAAGATTTGATGACGGTATCTGAAACGATACTGAGACAACCCATGGCCCTTCCGAATCAAGACGATTTCTATCGAGGATCCACTTACTCTTTGTGGAGAACGCTATTACCTCGGTATAATCTAGGTGATATTCATTTAGATTGGGATCAGGAACGAATCACGGTGGATGGCCAGTCAGTTTATCGAATCTATGGTGCACGCATTAGATTGCGTGATGACGTGGTTCAGGAGTGGAAAAATTACACCCGAAATCGAGAAACGGGAGAAAGAAGTCAACTCAAGGACACAGATGATTTTAGGGCGCGCGTTAATCGTGAATTTAAACAAGCCTGCGAAGCGCTTGATTGTCAAATCCTCGATAAAAACGGTGAGCCCACCACGCACATGCAAAGGCGACAGGCTGAGTTGAATTCGTTGTACGTTACTTGGGTAGACTCGCAATGTTTGGTTAGGCGCTCTGGATTAAGCGGCGATTACATCCGGCATGCACCGGCAGTGGGGGTATTCGGTGAGACCACCGATGAAAGTATGATCCGTCATAGTTTGGTACCGATCGCAAAAATCATGCTCCAAGCATTGTGGAAAAATACACAAGGGACCCCCGCTCCTTTAAAACAAGAGGCAACGACACGCTACCAGGCGCTCAAGCAATCGTTGAAACGCATTCCGGAATCGCTGCTGAATAATCCCCATACACACCAAACAATTTTAGCCTTTATCGCTGAACTAAATGGAAGCTTCCGTTTTTTTCTTCGACATCATCTGGTGATTCCTGAAATGACCCCTGAGATTCCGGATACGCATGTGGGTCTATTTTCACGATCCCACGAAGCAGACAGATGGGAAGCGATCTTGCAACAGTCTGGTCGTTATGCAGAGGGCTTGCCCCCTGATTTTGGCTTACTGACAGAGGGGAATCCTTTGTATGCGTTGGTTTATCCATTGGCTGGGCTTGTTTGGTCACGGACGGATAACACCAGACCAGAAAGCATGATCTACAAAGAGGCAAAAACCAACGCGATTTTATGTTCGTTGCAACACACCCCAGACGTGATTTATGGTCATACCGGCGGACCTGGAATCCATGGAAAAGGAATCGATAGGCCCAAGGATGAAAAGAGACAAGTTCGTCAAGAAACCACCACTGCCATCATCGATGTAACACCCGACCTGGCGCTACTTCAGCACTTACCGGTTGATATTCGTTATAATCCCGATCTTTTCTTGCCTTTGCTCGTGAAGCAATGCATTGAAGCGGCGAATGATGAAGAAATCAATCGACGTCGATCTGAAACGGCAACCGAATTACAGGAAATTCAAGTTGTCCCTAATAGCAAGCAAGCGCCAGACATACAAAAAATGCCCCAAGCGATCCCCTCTTTGCGACAACGATATGAAGAATGCGCGCAAAAGATAGCGCAGATAATAGAGGGTGATCAAACGCGATCTGTCACCCACTGTTTAGCGGAGCTGCTAAATCAGATTGAAACACATCCTCATGCACCGCAAGAGCTCAAAGCACAAGCGAGCATCGCGAAAAAATACTTACCCACTGAAATAAAAGCGCGAAAACGCGCAGAGCATGCCTACAGTGTCAAAAAAGGATTTCAACAAGTCACGCACAACGGCGGGTTATTAAAACATGTTCAATTAGCGAATTTCTGGCTTGTTTTCTTTGCCCTCGATCCCAATACGGCATCTCTGCTGCGACGTGAAGTCGCACTGCGCTACGTCGATCCTCGTGGCTATCGCGAAGATATCGCTAATTATGCGTCTGCACATCACTTTCACGACAATCTTCTGCGTGCCTTGTGTGAAGCAGCAATGAGTGATCCACAAAATCCACAAGCGCGCGAAGTTCAAACCACCGGGATTCAAGAAGTCTTCGGTGGCTTAGCCGTTATCCCAGCGACCTGTGCCGCGCTGGCTCAGTTTTCCTATATTTGCGGACCTTTTTTAACAGACTATGCGGATATTAAAATAGAGCACTTTCTTGGCAACTACATCACTTTATTAATATCTACCTCTTTTTTTTGGTCGATTTTTATTTTACTGAAATTTAAAGATCAATTACTCACCCCGAAGCAAACGCCTTTCGGACGAAAACCTCCGTCGCCTGCTTTGGTGCATTTTCTAAGCGGATTAAAGCGTTTATTCCCCCAATTCTCCGGACTTTCACACCAATCGCTTTTCAGTTTCTTCGTGCGTCCTTTTTTGTATCTAAAACTAGTTACTATGATTAACGAACTTTATACACTGAGTGCAGACGGTTTTGTTTGCCCCTCAACGAATCAGACGAATACCACGACTGCAGCGAGTAGCACAACAACCACAGCAACTGCGCTAACAACCACCACGACGATTGGTTTTGCTACTTATTTTGGTTATGCACCGCTCGAAGCTTTTTATCCCTATTATGGAACAGCGGTGTTGTGGGGGCTGGTTGTTTCTACCTTCGGCCTGGTACTCTCGCTCAAAGATCCAACCACCAAGATATTCCCTGGGCATGACGCACCTTCCCGTGAGCTAGATAAGTTTGAACGTAGCTTGCGCGTAAGAATGCAAATGGCGCATAAACTTTGGGAGGGATACAATACGTGGTTCGATGGCAATTTATTTATGGGAGTCGGCCTTTATCTTCTTTTATATCTCTGTACTCGTTCGATGGAGGCATTTGTTGCATCATCTTCTATGGTTTTTCTCTTCACTCTGCGACTGATCGCTTACCCACCTAAGTGGATCTCCTCCTGTCTCGAAAATACGAAGATGAGATTAGATACTTGTCGTCCAACTTTCTGTGCTCGGCAAAAAATATTAGTTGCTGACGGGGCCTTAACTGTCACTGATCGTAAAGGAAACTGTGCTGAGCTTGATAAGAAAAAAATGATCCAAATAATCTCTCTTATTGTCAATAATGCATCTACTCTTCCTATCAATTTTTATTTTTTATATGGTTTCTATTTTTGTTTTGTTAATTCGAACCTTAGTGTTCAGTCCTTTGTGCCGTTTGATTTAACCGATCAAGTGAGCCAAGGTCTTTGGGCAAGCGTCCTCCCATTCTTAGGTATACTGTCTATAGACACAGGTCTCTCTGTTGCTCGTGATTTTACTGCAGTTAGTGATTTAGACAAGGCCAAAAAAGCTCGTGTAGTTGCTCAAAAATCAGTTAAAAAAAGAGAATCTAGTCAACAAAGAATTGCTAATTGTAAAAAAATAAAAGCTTCTGTGGCCGTAGATGGAGAGCAAGACGATTTGCCAGTTTCGATTACACAAGAGACAGATATAGGTTCCAAGTTTAAAAGTTTTCCTCAACGGAATAAGAGTGACAGTATCGTAGATAATTACAAGCCTAAAAAACCCTACTAACGGTTGTAGACAAAATTTGCATAGTCAAGCCCCATATCATCAATAAACAAACTAACCGGTCCGATTTGGTGGGTGGGGAGTGTGTTATTCTTATTGAGTCGAGTCAGGGTGTAGGTGATTTTCTGAGTCCCTAATTGATAAGCTGCAATCGTGAAAGCATCTCCTACTAGGGTGCTCGAACAAAAGGAAATCGCTAAATTCGGATGAATTTTATCAAAGCTCTGGCTACCTGAGTGTATCCACTGATGAAAGACATCGGGTGATAACGTATAAGAACTCCGATTGGGTCGATCGCTAAAGGCCACAATATTTTTAATATCTTTGAGTGGTATGGTCAGTTGGTATGTTTTACCTGAAATAAATTTAAATTCACTGTGGTTAGCTTCTACCATATATAAAAATTTCTCAGCACTTGCTTCGTTAGTGACTGGAGCAACCGTGTGTGTATTAGCTAACGTCATCGCACCCCATGAAAACAAAGAAGCAGTCGCTGCTGTCGCTATTAGATTGTTTAGTTTTTTTTTCATGGCTTCTCTTCCGTTGATTAGTGATACGTGTGACGTTTTTAACCCCTTTGTTCAAATATAGTAACTATGGGCCGCTAAAGTCAATTACCTCTGCACACGACACCCCTAGTGACTGAGCTCTCCCATTCTCCAGTTGATAATGCTCTCTTCAAAATAGGACTTAAATACGGTGCCTAAACAGCACATATTTTCGCTCTTTTTGAGAATACTCTCTTTAATCTTATACTTGATCATGCTTTTTGGTTCTTGATCAGACCTATTAGAAATCGAATAAATTTGGGTGCAATATCAAACCAACTTGCTTCGAAATTCTCGAAAACTACAAGCATCTGTCGGCATTTTAATAATACACTCTGATCTGACCGTCAATTGAATAAATGCTTCGCTGTTTGAGGGGCTTTAGCAGATCATTATGTACTGAACGCAAGAATCCATACTGCCCTATAAATCCAGTCAAGCAATAAAAATAGCAATCGCTACATCGCTGAAAAATAATCCAATGCTTTTCTCAAGTCTTCTGGTGTCGCAGGTTTAGAAAGAACCTGTTGCATGCCCGCATCTAAGCAGACTTTGCGAATCTTTCCACGAGCATGGCCGGTTAACGCAATAATCGGTACTCCTGCTTTTTTCTTCTCTCTC
>JBIKMG010000059.1:0-9614 GCA_044359385.1 Coxiellaceae bacterium | reverse complement strand
GTCACCAATCTTACTTACAACTATGTGCTATCAGGATTCCGCGGCGATAATCCTATCATTTTAAAACTGGGACTTGATAATGCAAACTTGAAGCAAGAAGCTTTTGCGCTCAAGTGCTTTGCGGGATATGGTGCCGTGAAGGTATTGGCCGAAGATGAGGGCATGTTACTTTTGGAGAGATCCGTGCCTGGCACATCGCTGAAAAGCTATTTTCCAGATAAAGAACAGGAATCTATCGAAATTGTCTGTGGGGTCATGAAAAAGCTTCATCAAGCAAGTATTCCTGAAGGTCACAATTTCCCCCACATCAAAGATTGGCTTAAGGCTTTGGATAAGGACTGGAATATTCCAAATCACTATCTACAAAAAGCAAGACAGCTCCGAGATCAGCTTTTAAAAACGGCTGAGCCAGATGTTTTCCTGCATGGCGATTTACATCACGATAATATTTTGCAAAATGGCAATGATTGGGTGGTGATCGATCCCAAAGGGGTTATTGGCGAACCAGCGTATGAAGTGGCAGCTTTTATCCGTAATCTTATGCCAGAATTACTGAATCATGCTGATGTGCCAAATATTATTCATAATCGCGTCACTCGATTTGCTGAGCTCCTTGAATTACCATCGCAGCGAATCCTTGATTGGTGCTTTGTACAAGCGGTGCTGAGCTGGGTGTGGGCAATAGAGGATGGTTGTGATGATACTTACTCTAAAAATTTAACAGAATTCTTTGAGCGATATACAGATGTATGATCACGATAAATCTAAGTGACAACGATATCTATTGCCGTACTCACTATCAAAAGGTTCACATTTAAAGCCTAATTTTTTATAAAATCCAACAGATTCATCGTCGGTTTCCAATAATATAGAACTTAGTACGTGATCTTTTATTACTTTTTGAATCAGACAATTACCAATGCCGTGCTTTTTAAAATCATCAGACACGCTAATATGTTTAATGATAGCTTGAGTACCTTTAAGTTCAAAGCCAATAACAGCGATTAAATTTTTAGATGAAAAAGCGCTAATTAAAAATTGGTTTGGCTGCTTATAATTTTGTAATACTTGCGCAATTTTTTCTGCAGATGGAGAGCCGATACTGGTCTTAATAACAGAGCCAAGTGATGGATGCTCTGGGTTTATTATTTTAAAGGTAATACTTTGTTGAATTAAATTTAAATATTTTCTTATTATTGCTTCGATAGTATTTATTGAAAAATTAGGGCAATAACGTGGATATGTTCGTTCAAGACCGTAGGAATGCTTTTCTAAAAGTTCAATGTCATATTCTATCATGTCCACTATATCGAATTTGTCGCTATATTTTTCTTCGCTATGAATTCCATGTCCACCATCATAAAGCAATCGATTGGGCAAGCGTACTAAAACATGCCAACACTCATCTGAGTTTTTAACCATAATAAAAACAATATGTGCCTTTTTACTAAAACTCTGATTCCATAGCTTTAAAAAGGCATTAGCAAATGGAGCGCATGGGCCTGAATTAATGGCTGGCTCACCAAAATTATCACCAGGTATTGTGACATAACCATAGAGCCGGTTAACCTCATCTGATAAAGCATTTAAGAGATCAGAAACATTATTTTCTGCATTCATAGACAACGCTCTCATCATTTTCGTCTGGGGTAGCTGAGCCATCAAAAGCCTTTATTGCGCGAACTTTAAATCCACAACTTTTGAGAATTTCAGTTAACTCATGCTGATCGTAAATTCTGACTTTCAATTCTTCGATTTCTGTATGAATAATGCTGTTGTTGTGGATCAGTTCGTATTTGCCGATCGAATTGCAAACATTACCTTCCATGGTTGCTAATTGGCTTAGCATGATCATCTGACCATCCGGTTTGTGCCATACAAAACCACGCCATACATCAAGTGGTGGCACAGCTTTAAGAGTTTCACCTTCAAACAATAAAACACCATCGTCGCTTAGATGATGATAAAGTGTTTTAAGCGCTGATTTCACTGCTGCAGGATCGATAATTAAACAGAAAGATCCACTGGGAATGAAAATCAAGTTATATTTTTCTGGCCGCTTTAAATCTTCAACAAAACCTTTCCATACCGTAGGCTCTAGATTTTTAGCCTTAGATTTAGCATGCAAAGATTGGAGCATATGATCACTAGCATCAAAGCCATGGACATTAAATCCCTCTTCAAGCAATGCCAGTAAAAAGCGGCCTGTACCACACATCGGCTCTAAAATAGGACCATTTGCTTTCATGACATAATCACGATAAAAAGCATATGCATCTTCTGGTGGATTTGGCTTGCTTAGATCATAAACCTCCGTACACAGGCTGAGGTACGTGTCGAGGTTTTTTATATTTGAATCTTTATCCATAAAATTTATTTCTCATGTTATTAAAACCTTTAGGGGGTTGATTGTTATCGATAAAATCAATTATTTCTCTAGCAACATCAAATACTGATGAATTGCTCGTATCAACTGTTAAATCATATTCTCTAGTTCCGCTGTGTACTCTATCAAATTGATCGTTTGATAACCCTACGGCTCTATCTCGTCGTAAAAATTCACGTTCCTGCATAATGGCTAAGTCGCATTTAATGCCAATAAAATAGGTAATATGTTCAGCCAATTTGGCTACATACGATTTCAAATGCTGATCGTCAAATAAAACTTCATCTATAATGAGATTGTTAGATTGATTTGCAAGTAACAAAGCAAAATCAGCCATAACACCAAATAATTTATCTCCAGTAGGCTTTGACTCAACCCTCATTAAAGGGCCACGATTATTTTCTCCTGGCACAAAAGCAAAATATTCAGCATCTCCTCCTGGAGATGGAAATGGTGTCATTTCAATAAATGTATCAACACCAAAGGTTAGCCACTGTTCGTTACTTAAATGTTGGATAGCTCTTGCAATAGACGTTTTACCGCTAGATCCTGCTCCATTTAATAAAATAATTTTACTCATAATGCTCCAATTCCATCATCTATTGCCTCAGCAATAATTATTTTCTGCGTTTTAGCCTCAGAGCTGTTTTTATCTGCAATTTGGCACAGTTCAAACGTTGCTTTCCACAATGCCCAGGCACGTGCGCGGAGCCAGGTATTAGAATCCATATCCATTTCAGAAATAAAAACTTCACGAGCTTTGCCGGATAAATACGTCCAGGCAATTACTAAGTCACAGGCAGGATCACCAACAGCAGCGCCGCCAAAGTCAATAACTGCCGATAGTTTTCCACCATCCATCAGTATATTGCCAATCGCAAAATCTCCATGAATCCATACAGGCTTTTTATCCCATTTTGTAGCGCACGCCTTGTCCCATAACGCTAATGCTTGGGTTACGTCTATAATCTCAGCCAGCTCTGCGATCTGTTCTCGCGCTCCTTTATCGTAAACGGTGGCATGATCACCACGCCACCAGTTGTGTTGACCCGGCTCAGGTCCTTCAACATCGGTAATGGCTTGCAGCTCTTTTAAAAACTTGGCGAGATCAAAAGCAAGTTGTTCTTTTTCTTGATCGATCAATGTAAGCAAATTGATACTTTTTCCAGATAACCATTTGTATATAGAAAATGGATAAGGATAATCTGCCGACGGATTACCCATTTTAATCGGGGCTGGAATATTAACGCTTAAACATTTTGCTAATTGCGGCAGTAGCTCTTGTTCTTTTGGAACTTTTAAAGCGTAATCTGCTGCTGTTGGCATACGAATGAGCATATGCTCGCCAAGCCTATAGGTTCGGTTATCATGCCCTTGTTTTTCAACATCAACGATAGTTAAACTAGCGTATTCTGGAAATTGCTCCGCTATGAGTTTGCGCGCAAGATCAATTGTGATATTTACTGCAGTCATTCAACCGTACCATATATAGCTTCTTTCGCCCCAACGTGGAAGGCCCAATATCTATCACCATATGACCAATGCCAATATTCTCCAGGATAATTAACAAACCCAGCTTTTGTTAAAGAAGATGACATAATCTCCCTATTTTGCCGTGATATATTCGAAATTTTTGAAGAATCAGTTTTTGAAATCGATCCATCTATATCTTGCATCCAGTCAGCAACCTTAATACCCATATCAACAATTCTTTTATTGTTGTCGATGAGGTAAATGTCAATGGCAGCACCAGTAGAATGAGGAGGGATATTACGAAAACCATCTAAATTAGTAACAGGCGAAACAAGTTTTGTTGTTTCATGAAAAAGTTGTACATGATCCCAATCTGGATGTTCTTGTTTAAGTAGCAAATATCTATCATGAAAAAGCTTATGCTGTAGCTTCAAGCTTCTATATCCTTCATACACACAAAATTGTAATCCATTAGGTAAAGTTTTTTGAGCCTCAATCAGTTTAAGGTAAACTGATTCACGTAATTTAATATAATCGAAGTTATTTGGGATTTCTGGTGATGGTCCGAACAAGATAGTAGATTGCTCACGTAAATCTAGCAGCGGCTCATGCGATTCTTGTATTGGTATGGATAACACCCTTGAATCCACTATTGAAACTATTTCATTTTTTGAGCAGGCTTGTAGCATAAATAAAAATCCAATTAATAAATTTTTCCATATATAATTTTTCATTCTTTATCACTAATCCAGCGCATAGTTTACAGCAGTCACGGCCTGCAAATAGACAGGATCTACAATTGGCAATATTGAATTATCATGATCTACAACCAAGGGGTATTCTGTGCAACCTAATATTACAGCATCCAAACCTTTGTGATTCGTAATTAAATCCGAGAAATAATCTCGAGATTCCTGAGTGACAACGTTATGCATTAACTCTGCATGTATCTCTTGCATTTTATTTCGCTCATTAGCATTTGGTATCTCAATTTGAATGCCATTATCCTCAAGTATTTTAGCGAAGAAACCATCTTCCATTGTAAATTTGGTGGCAAGTAACAGAACTTTCTTTTGATTATTGGCATTTAAGTGATCTGCAACTAGCTGAATTGCGTGCATAACGGGGATGTCAGATGCTAATTTTGGCTTTATCATGTCATAGTATTTATGCAGACTATTGCAGCAAATGATTATGCAATCTGGTTTTAGTGCTATTAATTCCAGCAGTTCTTTTTCCAGAACTTGGCTAACTGCATCATGATTTATGCCATAATTTACCATGATATCATGATAATCAATGCTTTTTAGCAATATCTTTGCGCTGTGATAACCACCTAAGCGTTCTGCAACTAATTCATTTAGCAGCTTGTAGTATCCAATTGTAGAAGACCAGCCAGTGCCTCCTAATAAACCTATTGTTTTCATAAAAGTTCTCCAATTAATAAAAGTTGTTTCATAACTCTACCTCCATCACCCTCACAGGATGGGATTTAAATTCATCCATACCGATTTTCCTCCATCCAAGACGTTCATAGTATTCTGGTATAGTGGGATCAAAAGCAAACAAGTACAGCTTTTCAAAACCAAGCTCTTTTGCTTGTCTAACAGTTACATCAATCAGCATCTTGCCAATGCCTTGCTTTTGATATGTTGGATCGACGACAAGTGAACCGAGCCAAGGAGTAAGATCTGGACGAATGCCATCATTTTCACGCAAAGAGCACATGCCAACCGGTAAATCGCCATCTAATGCAATAAAAGTGATTGGCAAAGCTTGATCATTCAAATGCTGTGCAAATCTTGTGATAACACGTTCAACGGGTACATCAGGAACCCAGATTTTACCCAATACTTCATGCCAAATGTGTGCAAGTGCGGGTATAGTGTTGGGATGGTTATTTAAAAGATCGATCTTTATCATACAAACCACTCCACATTTTTCCAGTTACCAAGGTTGGCTTTTTTGGCTGCTATTCTGGCCTTCCAGTCACCCACATGAATCTCGAGCTTATGATCATCTGGATCCAAGAAGTAGAGTGACTTTCCAGGTGACGTATTATCTTTAAAGACTTTAGCTCCTGATTGGGTTATGCGCTGACACAAAGCTTCAAAATCCTCATCATTAACACTAAATGCAAAATGTGTGTTACACGGCGATGGCTTTCGCAGAGAACTACGATCAAGATCTAAAGAAAACCATAAACATCCAGGATCATTAGGGTTGCCAGCTAAAAAATAAGCGCTACCCTCAGATTTGCATAATGGCTTAAACCCCAAAATATCTTTGTAGAACAAAAATGATCTCTCAATGTCTGCAACAGAGATGTTGATATGATTGATGCCATTGATCATACAACACCCCCTACAAACCACTCAGATGCTACCTGTAAATTTTGTTCGCTCAAAAATTTGCGTTTCGGATAATCATGAGCGCCGCATACCACAAGGATTTGCGTGGCGCCTTTAGCCTTGGCTGCAGCTTTGACGGTTGCAATTAACCTTGTACCAACAGATTGCCAAAGGTTCTCGGATTGTACGCAGAAATCATCAATCATCAACGTCAGGCCGCCTGGATTATAAACTTCTGGAGCAGGCATGAGCTTGCCAATCACAAATCCAAGGATTTCTTGGGTTTCGCTTTCTGCAGTGAACATCGCATAATTTTTATCCTCTAGCAGTTCTTTGAACCATTTTTCCTGGGCCTTATCGCCTTCCTCTCCAGCATAACGCCAAAACTGCGGCTGTGCTTTTTCGTAAAGCTTACGCTTGGCTTTTGAAAGTGAAACCATGGCGAGGGTATCAGAAAGCTGAGACGTGCGAACGACAAACTGTGGAACTATATTTTGGTGGATGCTATTTTGCGTATCAAACTCAAAAATGATTCTTCGTGGGCAATGCTCATCATATGTAACTTCTTTGATTTTCCTATTAAAAGCGCCATAGGTAAATTCACTGATAGACTTTTCCCAAAACTTCAAGACTGACTTATTACTCGGGATAACAGAAACTTCCCACCTGCTGGGATGCATATTCCATACCTGTTTAGCAACACGAGTAGCAATGCCCGCACCTTGGAATTTAGCAATAATAAAAAACTCACCCATGTTCCAGTTGTTTATAGAATCTTCAGTTGCTTGATTAAGTAGAACAAAGCCGGCTATCTCATCATAAACTTTAACTAAATAAGCTTTTCTGAATGGTTCTTCAAAGTAATTTTTAAAATCAAAACACTCATAAAGCCCATTTTGTGGAATAGCCCAATCAGATGAAATTGATCCGCAGTCTCTTGATAAATCATAAACGTAGAAACGCGCCATATTTTGAATGCATGGATAATCATCCATCGTTGCTTGAATAATCGAAATTTTTGGCTCAAATTTTTTGATGAGCAAATGATGAAGTTTTCCTGCGCCACTTACATCACCTTCCATCATGAAATCACACACATGTTTGAATCCCGCTTTCATATAAACATGCTTTGCGCGTAGATTGGCGCTATCGGGATCAATCAAAAAAGTATCTGCTTTTGGATCGATAGATTCTCTGAAAAAATCGATAAAGTCAGATAATATTTGAGATCCGTAACCCTTGCCAAAAAATTTAGACTTGCCGATCATGTAATCAAGGCCATAGGTATCACCTGTTTTAGAAAGTCTTTTGAGTTTTTCTTCGCCTATATCTTCTTTATGCGTTTCTTGAATCGTCATCAGCATTGCAAAAGCTTCATCTTCAAAAGAGGCAAGCCAATAAACGTACTGGCCATTTGCATAAGACGATGGTGTTTTTCGCCCATCAGCAAAATTGACAATGTCATCTTTATGAGCCTGAGTATTATCCCAGAACTCCATAATGTGGGGCTGACGCAACCAGCTAAAGATAGTGTCCAAATGCGCGCTTGTTACTTTTTCAAATTTCATTTTCATAGATCTTATTCCAAATATAATTTCATGCCTTCGTGGCTGGCTTCGAAGCCAATTTTTTCATAAAAATGTTTTGCTTTTGGCCGCTTTTTGTTTGTTGTGAGCTGGATGATAGAAACGTCATGTTCTTTGGCATAGCTGATTGCTTGGTCAAACATCCAGCTTCCTATTTTCTGACCTCTATATTTCCCGGCTACCCTAACAGCTTCTATTTGCATACGGGTGCTGCCGATAAAAGTGAGTGAAGGCATAATGGTGAGGTGGCAAGTGCCGATAATTTCATCGTCGTTTTCTACCACCATTAAATATTGGTTTGGATCAGAATCAATTTTATGAAAGGCTTTGATGTAGTTTTCGTGCACCGCAGCTGATTTGGATTCTCTTGCGCTCCCGAGTTCATCTTCTAAGAGCAGCTCTACAAGATGTGGTAAATCAGCAATTCTTGCTTTTCTGTGGGTAAGGTTATTCATAGCATTACACCTTCTTGGCAATTGTTAATATTCGCTCAGAACCCTCTTTTGAAAACGCTTCGCCATTTATGTCGGTTTGAGCTAATACAACAAACCCATTCTCCTTTAATAGACGTTGCAACTCATCGCTACCGTAAACCTGTAAGGTGTTTTCATAACCTTTTGATACTTTTGTAGGGCTCTCATTTCCATCTTGATAAACATAGGTACTATAGGATGCTAAAATGCCGTCATCAGAGATGGTGCTAAATTGGATTTCTCTGAATTTCTGACCATCGGTGGCAGCCATCCAGTCTCCGGTTAATTTTGTGATGTTATTACCGGCTTTCAGATAATCTAAGTTAAATATGTCGAAAATATACAAGCCACCCGGATTCAAATTACGATTTATATTTTGGATGGTGAGTTTGAAGTCTTCGCGAGTCAAATGGCTAATTGCATTAAAGATTGTAATCGCAGCATCGAACTGCCCTGCATGAACAGTGCGGCAATCTCCTTGTAAGAATTTAATTTTCAACTGCTTTAATTTCGCTTTTTGTTTAGCAATTTTGAGCATGCTCTGGCTAATGTCGCTGCCTACGATTTCAAAGCCTTTTTCTTGCAGCCAAAAGACTTGAGAACCGGTACCGCAAGTCAGATCAAGAACGGTAGCAACCTGATGCTCTTTTAATATTTTCTCTAAAAGCGCATTGATGGCCTTCGAATTATTTTCATTAAATTCATCATAGCACTCAGCCCTTGTGTTGTAATAAGAGGCTTTTGCTGTTGTATGTTTAAGTATTTTCATATTCACCTCTGACTTAGCATTTTTATATGATTCATAATCGCTTCTGCTGCATCTTCCGGGCTTAAATTGCTGACATTTAGTGAAAACAAATTAGGGTGGGAGATGGAGATAAGTGGCCCATTATCTTCGGCGTCAGATGGATCAATAGATTTCCACCTTTGCCTTCTTTCTGGTCGCGTCAGGCGCTTTAGATGCTCTTCTTTACTAATTTGAATTTGTACTGGAATAAACAATGACCCTCGCGCCTCAGCCATTTGTTTTAATTGCTCGTAAAGCTTCCGATCTTCATTGGTATCTGCCAAGCAGTTTGTAAGCACATAACTATTTTTGGTGTGATGGACCAGGAAATCGAAAACTTCAGCCCTTATGCGAGCGATAGTATCCCAAGCAAAATCAGGTATCTTGGCATATCCGTCATATTGCAATAGCTCAAAAATAGGATTATTGATCAGCTGATTATCGCACACGATAAAACCATACTTTGCAGCTAATGCCTTAGCGATGGTGTATTTGCCGACCCCAGGCTTGCCGGTTAAATAGATGATGGTTGTTGGCTCTGTCATATCATTACGCTCC
>JBIKMG010000086.1:0-2529 GCA_044359385.1 Coxiellaceae bacterium | reverse complement strand
CAGTTTCTGTCACAGTTGTTCCCGCAGTGATGACATCATCGACCATGATGACATTTCCTTGTAAGGGCGCTCCCACTAAGTCGCCATCGTCGCCATAGGTTTTAACTTGTTTGCGGTTAAAGCAGTAAGGTATCGAGCGTTGATGGTTGTAATAAAAAGCCATGCTGGCTGCAGCAACCAGGGGAATGCCTTTGTAGGCAGGTCCATATAGACAGTCCACAGGAGTATTGAGTTGCATGATTGCATCAGCGTAAGCAGCGCCTAATTGACTTAAGCTTTCCCCCTCATTAATCGCGCCCATATTGAAAAAATAAGGGCTTAACCGGCCAGATTTTAGAGTGAAATCACCAAAGCGCAAAACACGGCGATCCATAAGTAGCTGAATAAATTTCGATTTTCCTTCATCAATCATCTCTGCGCCTTGACTTTGCCTCAGTGGATGACCATGGTATCATGCCATGGGTTAATTTTGAACAGAAAAGGAAGGTTTCATGCGGGTCATATCAGTTAATGTGAATGGTCTTCGATCAGCAGCGCGAAAAGGGTTTTTTGATTGGTTACCCAAGCAAAATGCGGATGTGATTTGTGTGCAAGAAACGCGGGCTCCATTGGATTTATTGGAGAGTCAGGCCTTTCAAATTTCAGGTTATCACAGCGCATTTCACGTGGCAGAAAAAGGGGGGTATAGCGGCGTCGGCATCTACTCTCGGTTAAAACCCCTTAAGCAAGAAGTTGGTTTGGGGTGGCCTTGTGCTGACAATGAAGGGCGTTTTATTCAGTTTGATTTTGAGAATGTCAATGTAGCCTCTATTTATTTCCCCTCAGGCAGTAGTAGCCAAGAGCGTCAAATATACAAAGAGGAGTTTATGCAACGGTTTACCCCTAAGCTGATCGAATGGTCTAAAGAGAAAAAGCCATTTATTTTATGTGGAGATTTCAATATTGTGCATAAAGAAATCGATATTAAGAATTTCTACCAAAATCAAAAAAGCTCCGGCTGTTTGCCGCATGAGCGGGCTTGGTTGGATACGTTGTTCGAAAAAATGGGATTGGTTGATGCCTTTCGCGTGGTGGATCTTCGGCCTGATCAGTATACCTGGTGGTCTAATCGAAGAAGGGCGTGGGATAATAATGTCGGGTGGCGGATTGACTACCAGGTCGTTTCAAGCCAGTTAAAACCCAAAATTCAGTCGGCACTTATTTATAAGGAACAGCGGTTTTCAGATCATGCGCCGCTCATTGTTGACTATGATTTGCCATGATACAATGCCTCAATTCTAGCGTGAGTGGGGTAGTTTAGCGTGAGCAAAAGTGGTTCTCTTTTTTGTATAGTCGCTCCATCTGGAGCCGGAAAAACCACGTTGGTTAGAGCGCTTGTAAACAAAGTGCCCGGTATTCAAGTTTCGATTTCAACGACGACACGAGCGATGCGGCCAGCAGATGTGGAAGGCGTTGATTATTACTTTGTAACAAAAGAGGAGTTTAAACGACAAATTGAGATAGGTAATTTTTTAGAATACGCAGAAGTATTCGGTAATTTCTATGGAACGAGTCGTTATTGGGTTCAAAGCCATCTGGCTGAGGGAGTAGATGTTATCCTTGAAATTGATTGGCAGGGGGCTCGTTATATTAAGAAAACATTCCCTGAAGCTGTGGGTATTTTTGTTCTGCCGCCATCCTTGGCGGCTTTGAATGCTCGATTAGTGGGGCGCGCTCAAGATACTGAAGACGTAATTAGCCTTCGGATGGAGCAGGCGCTAGATGATATTATGCATTATAAAGAGCAAGATTTTGTGGTGATCAATGCTGACTTGGAGTTGGCGCTGAAGGAGCTAGAGCATATCGTATACGCTGCCCGTTTGCGTACCCAGATGACACAAAGTCGATTAGATAATTTACTGGCGGAGCTGGTCCAAAGCAGGTAGAATGGTGTGCTTATTGTAGATGGCACCCATTTGTGTGTATTTAGGCAATTTTCGGCGAGTCGGGCTGGCCTTAGCAAAAAATGGGCGATTTTAGGTTCACCGGAAATGGTTGAGTGTTTTAAAGAGAGGTTGAGTAATGGCACGTATAACGGTAGAAGATTGCTTAGAATATTGCGAAAATCGATTTGATCTAGTTTTGAAAGCAGCAGCTCGTGCGCACCGTTTAGAGTTGGGTCAGGCAGAAGCGATGGTTCCCGTTGAAAATGACAAGCCAGCTGTTGTGGCTTTGCGTGAAATAGCTGCCGGTTATGATGTCAGTAGAGACGAGACAGAAGAACGTCGTCGCCACGAAGAGAATTTATTGGTTGAGCGCTTTTTGGGTGAGGCCTCAGCTCCTCACCTTCAGGACGAAATTGATGCGCGAGAAGCTGCCTCGTATGCGCAGAGTTTACTGGGTGAAGTTAGTTCTTTTGTTGCCCCGCCTTCCCAGCTGTTTGAAGGGACTCCTCATTCGTATGACGACTCAACGATGCCACCGTCTGAGCCAGGCAAAGACAAGCGATCTCAGAAAAAGTCAGAATAATAGTGTTTTGAATTAGAAGGT
>JBIKMG010000058.1:0-10207 GCA_044359385.1 Coxiellaceae bacterium | reverse complement strand
GCCTAAGTCCAATACGTCGTTTAAAAAATGAATTAAAATGTCTTTGTTTCGTTCTTGACCAAATAACCGCTTAAACGCCACATCGTTTTGCGGATTTAGGAACTTACTAAATATCATTTTTCCCCCTCGCTCTGTAACATCGCTCGTTTGGACTATTATTAGTCATTTTTAATCAGAATACCACCGGGTTCTTCCTTACACGATAAAACTCTCAAGGCTGTCTCATTCAAGTAGTTACATAAATTTCTAGTTAGTGAAATCTTGTTACCTTTGGCAATTCAAAACTCGATTACCGAGGAACTGACGAATCCATAGCTAGACGAATATAACCCTATTCCACCTCATGCCAGTTTAAGTGATGTACCGCCGAGCCAATTTACAGAGAAAAAACGACTTTTATCAGCAAGTTAGCAAATAAACGCTAGAGACTCCAGGGACAACGTCCTCGCATACCATATTCAATTCCTTCCACAACTTTTCGCAGATTAGGTTTGTCATCGATTCCTGGTTTCCGTATTATTGTCCTTAGCTTCGATCAGAACTCATCTGTCAGCATGCGTTAGATCATTGCAAGCTCGTTTTTTGTATTTATAGCGAATCACCCTCAGGCTCTCGTACACGTAAACCCAAAGGCTACCCCATGCAAGACAGCAATCAAACTTTAGCGGACTATTATAACAATCTAGAGAAACGAAGGCGTAAGGAATTCAATTCAATGCTCGTTTCATTACAACGATTCTTTTTAGGTGAACAATATGAAAAACAACTAAATGATATCTGTAAAAAAAGAGAATACACCCTGGATTTTTTTCTATTACAAATTTCTCATTTGCGAGAATGGAGAGAAAAAATAAAATCAGCACAACAAGCTGTCGTGCCCAATTCTCTAATAATTGACTTCTATGAACAAAATCAAATACGCATACTAACCCAAATGATCATCCTCCTCAGTTACTGTCAACACACGGACTATTGGGCCCCGAATGTAGAAGAAATTCTTTTAACCGCTTCTGACTACCTCTCGCAGAGCGCATTACCCCCGTCTTGTTACGATGAATTTCTATCACATCGTTTAATTGATCTTGACAAATACGATATAAGCCCTGCAGACCTTTGGCGAAAAGAGCTCAAACAACGATTTCCAGACAAAAGACACATACGCCAAAATAGACAGTATTTTGACGCTGTGGGCAAAATAGCCCGAAATAGCGCTTACGATGCAAAGATGAAATTACTTCGTTCCACTGTCACTGCAACGAAGAGTTTCTTTGGACAACGGTCAGATTATTCAACTCCAATTAACAAGTACAAATTAGTTAAGTTTATGGGCCATTTCTTGGCATATCTCCGCCCTAAAAACCTACCCAGTATCAGATATCACCTACCAGACAACCACCCCGTGAGATTATTCGAGAAAAAAGTAAAAGAAGGTCTCTGTACTGAGGGCTACATGACCGAGACAACCCAATTTACAGATCAGGCTTATTTAGACCCTAAGAAGAGCCCTATAGCTATCAAAAAAATAAGGTATGAAATTGAAGGGCAAAGCGTTTATGAGATCTACCCCATTGGAAATGACTCCGGCATTTATATCGCTACCCCGACAAAACTCTATTTTCTATTCAGATTTCAGCTATCTCGACTAAATGATCGTATAAACGGGTCTTTTTTAATATGCAAAGAAAGCGATCGTATTCAAACGATATTGATGAAACTAAAAATAACAACTTTTGATCTCGTGTATTTATTAACGTCTAAAGACAGTCAGTTTTTTTTCGATTGCTTTAAACATCTTCGCTATAATCCAGAGATGATTTCAACGGGTCAACGTCTATCTGAAGATTTCGCCAAATCATTCGACCCGTATGAAAATTTGCGTTATTCCTTAGGGCACTTCTCTCTTGCAAACCAACGAATTCTTAACCAAACATGTTTTGAAGTATTTGTCGTTACTTCTTTTTTCCCCTTAGAGGCCCTACAACTGACCCAACTTATGGTGAACACCCTAGATGAAAATAACCCCGTTGCTTGCGCAGCTATCGGCCAATCGAAATTTTTATTGTTACGCCACTTACTAACCCACACGTTGGAAATAACTGCCCATAAAGAAAAAATCCGTCGAGAGGCCTTAGATAATCCACATCAGTATTATTTCTATACTGATGACATAGATAATTCCACTGTGTGGAAAACCATACAAAGCAGCTGCTTGGGTAACTATCTTTGGATTCATTGTTCCAGGGGGTTACACTACATAACCCGTGTAGAAGCGAATACGACACGACAAGATGTTCTCACGCTATTCACTGCAGATTCTACAGAATTGACTGCCATGATCCCAGATTTAAATAGCCTAAAAAAAGAATTTCAAACGACCCATAAACCTGTTTTAATAAAAGATATCTGCCCATTTTATGGGATTAAACTTTTCAATCTAGCTGAGACAATCAAAAATAAGTTTACAACTCACCCACGCCACGACGTTTTAATCATGCATGCTTCCGTTCCTGGATTGGGTCACACATTTTATGTGGTTTTAAAAAAAGAAAACGGAAAAATAAAAATTTCTATCATCAATGGTGGAAGCAGGGAAATTACACATCACCGATCCGTTGAAACGAATATTAAAAACGATTTGATCGGCCAATATTACTATGCTCATCAACCCAGCTTTCAATTCTGCTTAAACAAGCATTCCGATAAAAATCTTTTAACTCAGTACTTGTTTCAATTATTGGCACTGCAAGATGCTTGCCATTTAAAAAATGAAGCCCGAGTTAAGCCCACCTATGACCAGGCCATTCGCAATGTCTATTTAATAAATCCAAAACCCGAAGCGCATTCAATGAAGTTTGTTGGAATTGGTGCGCATGTTAACGTAGTAACATGCACAAGCCGCAAACCTGACTTTTCATACCCACGCCAAGAAACTGGCAACTGCACTGTCCACAACCTAATAAATGCTTGCATACACGCGCTTGGCTTTCCCACGGGCTTATCGTCTGGATTTCATCCGGTAAATGACGTATTCAAGTACGCTCTAGATCAGCTGATTAATTTATTTAAAGCAGCACCCCTTGCTGACGGGGCAATGGTTAATCCACTTAATGAAGGCGATGCTTTTGACGAACGATTAAGCCCCTTAGCAAACTCTATTTTTCATCACTCGCAAAAAAATAGAACGGAATTAGCAAAAAAGGGCCGTGCGTTACTGATTGCCGCATACTCATGAAATAATTGAAGCGTGCTAAATTCCTAAATGGCGAAAAAACCTCTCTTCAACTCAAGGGAAGGAATAGTCGCTTTGATATTTACTTGATTTAGACAACTTTCCGAAGCCCACTATTTCTACCGAACAAACTCGACGCTTTCTCTACCGAGCTGAAAAATAATCCAAGGCTTTTTTCAAATCCTCTACAGACGTCGGTTTTGAATAAACACCTTGCATCCCCGCATTTAAGCAAATTTTCCTGATTTTTCCACGAGCATGACCCGTTAAGGCAACAATAGGTACTTCGGCCTTTTTTTGATCCTTCAACTGCCTAATGGCAGCTGCTGCCTCTACACCTGATATCTCGGGTAACCCAATATCCATAAAAATAAGTGCATACTCTTCTTTACATGCTTTTTTTATCGCTGCTTCGCCTGATTGCACCCAGTCAACTTCATAGCCTAGCTTAGACAGGTTGCTGCGCGTAGCTAATGCAACAATTTTATCATCTTCAACCAATAACACCTTTCTTGCGTTTTTATCATTTTTTTCGATCGCCTCGAAGGCTTCTATTTCTGGTTGCTCGTAACCTCTATCGGCTTTTCCATCATTTTCCGCTAATTCAATAACCTTTTTTTTCCCTACTTTTTCTACTACAAATGGTAAAAAAACAGTAAAGCACGACCCTTCTCCCATCTTGCTTTCTACACGAATCGTTCCTTGCATATTTTCTATGTATTTTTTAGCAGAATAAAGTCCCAACCCCAATCCTTTGTATACACCATTATACGAAGATGTTAGCCTTGTAAACTGATTGAATATCTCATTAAATTTGTCGGAAGGAATCCCGGTCCCCGTATCTTTTATCTCTATTTTCAAAATAACTTTATCTCCCGCATGCTCACCTTGGGTGGGTGTGTTTTCAGCTAAACCTATCGTCACTTTGATTGAGCCTTCTTCTGTGAACTTAATCGCATTTCCAATAATGTTCAATAACACTCGCTGAAATGCCAACTTAAAGCCTATTAGATAACAGGGCGTGGAAGGATTAATTTCAACCGATAAACCTAGCTTTTTATTAACGGCCGTGATTTTCTTTATCGTCAATATATGCTGCGTAGCGCTGTCTAAGTTGAACGGCACCTCGACTTCTTTACTCTCTCCCGATTGCAGCTCCACATTTGTTAAAATATCACTGTGAAATTCGCTGATTTTTCTACCCGACTCTATCGCCAAACTAAGACACGCTCTGGTCTTATCTAAAAACTCACAGAACCTTTTTTCGAGTTTTTTCAGCGTTGAATCATTTTGCAACCTCAAGGACGCTCTAGCATCCTCTTCTTCATGCTCTAAATTTTCCAGCATACCCAACAGTCCTGCCATAGGGGTACTCAGATCGTGAGACATATTCGCAATAAATTCAGTTTTAGCTAGATTTGCCTCGTCTGATTTTTTGATGGATTCTTTTAATTTTTTTTCAAGCTCCTTCAGTTTTGTTATATCTACAGAATTACCAATGGTTCCTATAATTTCATTCCATTCATTCTTGAGAGGGGATTTAGTGACTAAAAAAACTTTCAACTCACCATTTTTTTCTCTCACCGACTCTTCTGTTATTAACACTTCTCCCGACTCCATGACCATAGTATCATGATGAACCAAGGCATCAGCCTCTTCTCGACAAAAAAACGCATAGTCTGTTTTACCGATAATATCCTCGACAGAACCCAGCCCAAGGGAATCAGACAGTTTTTTATTGCAATTTTTATAGACCCCTTTTTTATCCTTCCACCAATATATACCCGCAAATGACTGCATAATATATTCTTGTGATCGATTATACGATTCAAGCTCTTTTATCTTGAGTTCTTGGCACTTTAATTGACGCTTGAATTCATTTCCAAAATCTGCCATTTCTCGCTCTCTATTATTTAATCCTGAGTACTCAATTAAATTTTAGTTTTCTTGTCTACCCATCGTATGAAATATCACTGATTTTTGAACATGGAGCCTATTACTTGCCACATTGTATATCACTGACCGCGAACCACTTGCCACAGCATCTTCTACCTCACTACCTCTATCCACTGGCATCGGGTGCGTAAAAATGGCATTTTTTGTTTTTTGCATTTTTTTTTCCGTTGTCCACCAATGTTCATACATTAATGCTTGACTCACTTCTTTATCCCTATTAAATGTACCTCCTGCATATGCCTCTGATGATATCCAATTCCTACTATATACAACATCCGCCCCTTCATATCCGCTCTCTGGATCATTAACTATTTCAAAAGTAGATTCATTCATAGCACAGTTTTCACGTGCTATTTTATATATTTTGGGGTCCATGTCGTAGCCCTCTGGCCTTGCCAATCTAATATTCATACCATATCGACTAGCTAGAATTAGACTGGCTTGAGGACTATTCCATGATCTAGCCAGATTTCCTTTAGCCCAAGTACATAAAAGTGTTTTTCCTTTTAAATTTTTAACCGTTTTTTCTTGCTCTTTGGCGGAGAAATGTTCTGTCCAACCCATTATATCTGCCAATGCCTGGCAGGGATGACAAACATCATCTGCCATATTGATCACTGGAATAGTTGCGTATTTATCATACTCTCTTATCAAGCTGTGTCCTTCACCATAGCTCGATACTGCATCCTCCATAATTCTAATTCCTATACCCGACATGTATTGACTCACCACCTGAGCAACGTCTTCTATCGTTTCCCCAGAAGTAATCTTTGATTTAAGTTTTACTGTACTCGGCGATAAATACTGTGCATGCCCTCCCAAGTCGGTTGCCGCTGCAACAAATGACAAATGTGTTCTGATTGATGGGCTATAGAAGATCATCAGAAAATCTTTCCTGCGAAAAGCTTCTCTAAATCGGATGTCATCTCTATTTTTTTTCATCTCAGTTGCTGTTTTCAAAACTAGATTTAGCTGCTCAACTGACCAATCCTGAGTGCAAATTAAACTTCTTCCAAAAAGATTCATTCATTTCTTCTCCTCTTCTTTCGAATTTTTAGTCTAAATCTAAAGACGTATTTTAGCTAGTCGGACACTTTGTGGTTTAATTTATCGCTTCCCATTAATCAAGCATCGATATGTCGCAAAGAAAAATCATTCATTCGATCCGTTACAGCCAAGCCAATACCAAGCGCCAGTGAAGATCTGACTAATCGGATCCCACAGCCTCTAAAGAGCACTCTGACATCCTTTTTGGACGCAACTTGACTTAGCCATTGACGAAAGGGTCTACACGGCTTTGATAGCACATTTGTTTCCGCTGAGACCAATGGCATACAACAAAGAGTTGCAACAGATGCTCCGATGATTCCAGATAAAAATGAACAACCCATCGCAGAATCAGTAAACTCTTTCTCTAGTAAATAAGCTTTCACTATCTGTGAACATGGGAAAGCCAATCCCAAGTCGAGCGCATTTTTAATCAGCGCAATAGAATAAACTCGACGCAACACAGGCCCCTGAGATACCATGCTTCGAAGACTTAATTGGGGCTGGTTTGAAATACCTGCAATAACCACATGACTAAACCAAGTTGTTAACAGTGCTTGACTAACACCGGCACATAAACCAGCAATCAAGCCTTTCTTCGTCGGAGACGCTTCTTCGCTCATGCCTTGTAGCACACTATTTCCAACACCTAACGATGCAAATGATCTTGTTACAGAATGTACTACTGCTTTTCCAGATAACCGATATAGTTTTGACAGAACCTTCGGATCCATCAAATCACGAATGAAATCCTGTCGTGTTCTACTCCACTCTAGCTGTCTTCTTATACACTCGCTTGTAAGGGGAAGGAGAAAAAACCCGGCAATTGCACTCCCTACGGTACCATTTAAAGCAGCTTGTACGGCTGATCGAATACCTTTATAAACATCTAGTGACATGATTCATTTCTCTGTAAAAGCAGCTCATAACAGACTCGACTAAAAATTTAGTTAGCCACAGACAACGGAAGAGGCAGCCTCGCGTAAATTGTATGC
This sequence comes from Coxiellaceae bacterium, assembly GCA_044359385.1. Lineage (GTDB taxonomy): Bacteria > Pseudomonadota > Gammaproteobacteria > JAJRRL01 > JAJRRL01 > JBIKMG01. The sequence goes on along the minus strand of JBIKMG010000058.1, from coordinate 2,980 downwards.
CAAATTTTTATCCGATTTTCTACTCTTTTATCTTCAACTCTCGCTGACAGTTAGGCGGCCTTTGTGATCTAGTCCGAAAAAATGGACACTTAACTATACTGTTATACGCGTTTTTTTTACATAAAGTAAAGCGCTATTAAATAGGAAATTTAATTAAGTCAGAGCTGTCTCATTAAAATTCTTGCATGATTAGGGTGTCTAAAGCTAAGTCCGCCCAACCTACGGCTTTTTGTAACCGTTTAAGACTCGTATCCTTCGTATTTTTGGCTTAGATATGTTTTTTCAACAGCAGCTCTGGCACACCTAGTTTGCACCACCCCATCTTCCTGCTGTTATTTAAAGTAACGGTGACAAATCCCCGTGGAATCTAATTACCGTTTTCTTCGGTTACAGAATTTGCTAGAATTACTGACTGCGTAGATTAATACAGGGAGGTAGAATGAGCTTTACAGAAAAGCTGGTAGACATCATCTTCGGCGCTGGTCTTTTTGTTAATGCCGTACTTTTTATCCCTCAAGCGATTAAAATATACAAAAATAAACACGCGAACGATATTTCACTCATTACCTTTGTTGGCTTCATCCTAACGCAATTAGCCGCGATTCTATACGGATATTTCCACAAAGATTATATACTCATGGTAGGCTATATGCTGGCTATCCTAACCTGCGGCGCGGTAACGGCCCTTGCCTTCAAATATCGAAATAAACAAACCTAGAAGATGTCCGTTTCTGTTTTATACACAATCTTTCACAGCATTTTTCAAATTATTGCAATCTATGTCGCAAATTCATTGACGAGTGGTACACAGAAGCCTTCTCATGATTGAGCTCTCGAACATAGACTATAGCGCTGGTGAGCGCGTTTATGATTTCCTCAAGGGTTTACAACACTATGAGCAAGACCTAAAATTAAGCTGCTTAGCTGCCGTGAAACGATAAGAAGATCCTGGAGGCTATCGAGCGTGCAACAAGGAACCAAAACACGGAGTGGCTAAATATTTAGTTATCCATGCTTGAGGTAAAATAGTCTTTTGATTGAATGACTAATGGGGAGAGCACCCATTAAGTGATAGTTATGAAGCAGTGCTCGAGCTCGTACTTTTTATGGGAGTGACTAATACAAATGCAAGATTTAGAAGCGCTTTCTTTTCCCGTTCTAGCTGATGAAGGTAAATGCAATCGAAATAAAAATTTAAATTTGTGGTGTAATGAAAAAAATGTTTATGCTTTGCAAGCAAGGCAATTTTGTCAAAAAACAGATTCATGAACTTCAAATTTTAATAAGTGTATTACGTAGACAATACCTTGATGTATGTGTATACTTTGACCTCGAGCGTTGCCTTTATCACTTAGCCCGCTTGTCTTAAAACCCTAAAAATAATTGGTGGAAGTTAGGTCCTAGTTATGATGATAGAAAAAAAGATCTCTGGTAAAAGCGATGACGTAGCGTGTAATACAAGCTCAGATCTTTTCTTCTTTTTGGAACACTGGGATATCGCGTATATAAAAAAATTAGAAACCATCAAATTATTTGATAGCGCTATTAATTCAAAATTTAGCCGTGCTCAGAAGGAAAGTTTTGTTAGGCTGTTTTACCACATTAGAGGAAATTTTTATAAATTCTTGTGGTTTTTAGGAAATCATGCGACAAAAACTGAGTTAAAAGAACAAGTTCTGTACAACATTAAGGAAGAGTTTGGTGGTCGAAAGTATTCACATGAACTACTTTACTTCAAGTTTTGCAAAAGTCTGGGGTTTGATATAGAGAACGAATTTGTTTATGAGCAAAGTAATCATGCGTTCATTAAGGAGTTCAATCTTAAACATATAGAGTGGTTAAGCAGGGGATCTGAGGTTGCGAGGTGGGCAACTTTTTCTGCTTATGAAAGGTTAGACAATATCGATTATACCAATTTGCTTGAGTTGGCAAAAAACCTGGGGTCTAGTGAAGAAGGCCTAGAGTTTTTTATTATACATAATAAAGCAGATCATTTCGATAAAACATATCGTATTTTAAAAGGTTTTTGGACGGAGCATAAAACAGAAATTAAGAAATCTTTTGGTTTTATAGCTGAAAACCAGATATTAATGTGGGGTCGGCTCTCAGAACTGCTAATACCTTCAGCATAAGAACTTTATGTTTTAAAAAGGATAGTTATGTCAAATGGACTCAGGAAAATATATCAGAGCATACAAGATCATTTAAAAACACACGCATAAAAACACACGCATATGATTCGGGTCGGCAATATAAAGTGTATGGCATATTTGGCCTATTCAACTTTCCGATATATTATTTTGTATGGTTATATGTGTCTCCACAAGCGTATGAAAGCCCCTACTTAAGGCTCGCATGTACTCTATTATGTCTTCTTCTGGCGCTACATGAAAAATGGCCAAAAAACTTTATGTTATTTTTAAAGAAATATTGGTATTTTACTTTGTGCTTTACTTTGCCTTTTTTCTTTACGTATCAGTTAATGATGAACCATGGATCGGAAGTATGGGTGACCAATACTATTGTGATTGTTTTTTTTCTTATACTGTTGGTTGACTGGTTAAGCGCGATAATATTGCTAGCAATTGGTTCTTTTTCGGGAGTTTTAGTGGCGGCACTCGTGACCAACGAATTGCTTCCCACGACTTTTGATTATTATGGATTTATTATAACATATCTGGTAGTGGTAGTTATCGGCACCATATTTGCTTATAACAAACAAGTAGCTGAAAAAACTATGCGAAGATCCATCCAGGCAGAGAAAAACAGCCAGGCCAAATCTGAATTCATCGCCAACATGTCTCATGATTTACGCACGCCGATGACAGGACTTTTGGGGATGTTAAATAATTTATTATTTGCGACCGAGGACGTGAATAAAGCGATAACATCCGGTGAGTCGCTGACAAAAGAAAAACTTCATTTCATCCTGAACGATCTGGTAAAAACCGTCGAGTACACCGCGAGCCTGGCAAAAGAA
>JBIKMG010000057.1:0-10496 GCA_044359385.1 Coxiellaceae bacterium | reverse complement strand
CTCTCCTGCCAATGAGGTTCGACCAGACAACCCTCCAAATAAAAAACCACGCACGTGTTGATCTGCTGCAGCCCAAACTAAATCACCACAACGTTGAAAACCAAACATCGAGTAATAGCAATAAATGGGAATCATCGGTTCACCATGGACCGAATACGCAGATCCAGCAGCAATCCATGCTGCCATGGAACCTGCCTCAGACAACCCCATTTGCAACACTTGCCCTTTCTCATCTTCGCGATAATACAACAGCTTATCCTTATCCTCGGGTTCATAAAGCTGCCCATCTGGTGAATACATCCCTAACTGACGGAAATAACTCTCCATACCAAACGTTCGTGCCTCATCTGCAAAAATAGGCACGATACGATCTTTCACTTCTTTATCTTTCAACAAAATAGAAACAACCCGGCTAAACGCCATGGTTGTTGACTGCTCTTTATCCCCTGATCCCTCTAAAGAGCTTGAAAATGCATCTAAACTCGGAACTGTTAATTTTGCAGCCCGATGTTGACGAGCCGGCATCACACCACCAAGCTTTTTACGCTGCTCATGCAGAAAATTCATTTCTGGGGAATTTTCTTCTGGTTTTAAGTAGCTTAACTCCTCGCATATTTTTTTATTCACGGGCAAACCAAAACGCTTTCCAAAAATCTCCAACTCTTCTGGCGTCATTTTTTTCTGATTATGTGCGATGTTTTGACCCTCGCCACTCGACCCCATCCCAAAACCCTTGACTGTTTTACAAAGCACAACCGTTGGCTTGCCGGTTCCTGTTTGCTCCATCGCAGCCAAGTATGCCGCATGTACTTGCTGTGTATCATGTCCACCATCCAGCAAAGAACCCAACTCATCATCACTCCAATCAGCGACTAATGCTTTCAATTCAGGATCTGATGAGAAAATATGTTCTCGAATATACGCACCACCCCGTGAGGTCATTGTCTGGTAATCACCATCACATAAATTTGTCAATGTTTGCTCTAATTTACCCGACTTATCTTTAGCCAAGAGCTCGCACCACTGGGTACCAAAACGCACTTTGATCACACACCAACCTGCTCCTGCAAACAAACTTTCAAATTGCTCTATGATTTGACCATTGCCCCAAACTGTTCCATCTAACCGCTGCAAATTGCAGTTAATTACAAAAATTAAGTTATCTAACTTTTCCCGTTTAGCTAAGTGAATAGCGCCGACTGACTCCGGCTCGTTCATTTCACCGTCACCACAAAAAACCCAAACTTTTCGATTTTCTTTTGGAATAAAACGACGATTTTCCATGTATTTTAAAAATTGTGCTTGATATATAGCCATCAATGGACCCAAACCCATCGAAACGGTTGGAAACTGCCAATAATGCGGCATCAAATACGGATGTGGGTAAGAGCAAATACCTTCCCCTGAAGAACGGCGACGAAACCCATTCAATCTTGCTTCCGTGAAACGTCCTTCTAAAAAAGACCGCGCATAAATACCCGGAACAGAATGACCTTGATAAAAAATCAAATCTCCACCAAAGCTCTCATTACGCGCACGGAAATGGTAATTAAACCCTACTTCATAAAGCGTAGCCATCGATGCATAAGAGGCAATGTGCCCACCCAAAGCTGAATCTATTTTCCCGGCACGTATCACCATCAAGGTCGCATTCCAACGCATATAGGCTATTAACCGGTTAACCACCTCCAGCTCTTGATCGGATAAGCGATTGGCATCCGTTATTTCAACCGTGTTTCTAATAGAGACCGGCATACAATCCAGAAGAGGTAGACCTAATTTTTTTGCATAACTATTTAATTGATGAAGAATATAGGTTGCTCGGTTGGATCCCTCACACGCTTGAATCGCATCCAATGACTCACGCCACTCCGCTGTCTCAACCGGGTCTATATCCTCTATTTGATCAGTACGACTCATGGGAAAACTCTCTTTAAATTCAAATTCTTGATAATAATTCAACGTTATCTAGCTACCCTAATGGCGGGAAGAATAACACGGATATAAAGCAAACAACAGCGCCGTTATGCTGCAGCCCAATAGCCTAAGGTAAAGATGGCAATAACAACCAACCAAACAATCAAAACAGCTCGGTATTGGTTGAACCTGTGCTCATCATCCATGGCTTCTTGACTGGGCATTGATTCATTTTCGCGCAAAGCCGATTGCATGCAGGCCCATAATTGACTGCTATTGGCTCTGATAGATTCAAACCAAAAAGACGGACTGGCTTTGAAGGTTGCTGAAAAATCGCCGACTAAAGCTGCAGCGATAACCATTAAACGCGCAGGGATAAAAGAGAAAATTGCTACCATATCTGCGCAGAGATTTGTTTTTTGATGATCATCGCCCTCAAGCTCACTCCAACTGTCACGTGTATAGCGCAAAGTGGTGTATAAAACCAAAAGAGGCGCTTTAAAAATCGCAAACCAAAACATCGGACTAAATAAAGCATCTCGCTTGGTCGCTAACCACGCTGCATCCAAGGATGCCTGTCCTTTTGCCGCAGGGTAGATGTCTAAACATAACCAACAGATAAAAAATAACAAAATCGCATAAGCAATCGGCCCTAAAATCCAATGGAACAAAGCCAATATCAATAAGATGACGATCCAAATCGGCAAACACGTAAACACAATACAGAGAATTGGTTTTTGTGCAGCGGTGCCCATCACTTGTCGCATTTTTTGCAAATAAAGCCGAAACCACGGACTGATATCCAAACGACAGGTGGGAAAAATGAGCTGAAACAGCCCTGCAACTAAAACAGCAATTAAAACCATATTTTTTCTCCTTAATCTCGGCGCAAGCGCTCTTGGGTTGCAAGCGGTGTTGGGTATCGCATAACGACCCAATAAGAGGACACCGCGAATGTCAAAATAGCCACTGCTTCGATCAAATAACCGACCTCATCTGGCACCATTTTTTTCGCTAAAATAAAATACGCAATAATCAATGAAAATTCACTAATCTGCCCCAGTCGAACACCTACTTCCCAGGATACTTCCTGACTCTCACCAACACGGCGTAATAAAACTTTGTAAATCCATGGCTTCACAGAAATCATCAATACCGTCAATATCAGTGCGGGAATAATAATATCTGGCAAATAAGTCAAGTTTAACGTTGCCCCGACAGAGAAGAAAAACATAATCAGGAAAAAATCACGGACGGGTTTCAAGCTTTCTGCAATATATACCGAAACCGGACTAGCCGCTAAGCTTACCCCAGCAATAAAAGCCCCAATTTCAGCAGATAATTTAAAGTCCACCGCCATCTCTGTCATCAACAAACACCAACCAATGGCAAGTAAAAATAAATACTCTCGAACGCGATTAAAACGGGAAAACAAGTGGCGAAGAACAAAGCGTTCCATCAAATAAGCAAAACCAATCATCACCGGAAAACCAACCGAAATCAGTGCAATCTCGCGCCCAGAAATACCACCTCCGGAAAAAGCAGAGAGCAAGAGTAATACAATAATGGCTAAAATATCTTGAAACAGAAGCACACTGATCATGACCTCACCGGTATGCTGATGGTGCAAAATGGTCGTTGGTAATAACTTAATCCCTATAATAGTACTAGAAAACATCAAAGCAGCACCTAAAATTGAGCATGCCATGTAGCTAAAGCCGAGTAATAACCCAGCAAAAAACCCAATCAGGAAAAAAAGAACGGAGCTAATCACACCAACAGATGCAATTTTTCTCATCATGACGATCAGCTTTTGGGGAGGTAAGTGTAACCCAAGCAGAAACAACAAAAAAATAATCCCAACATCCCCAACACCGCTCACAATAGATAAGTTACCTAATAACTTAAGCCCCCAAGGCCCGACAATCATTCCAAGTGCCATATACGCAACCAAGGTAGACTGACGCAAAAAAAGAGCAGCCGTCGATAAAACAGCTGCTCCGAAAAATATTAAGAATATCGTTGAAACAAGATCTTGCTCCATGACCACCCTCGCCTATAAAACCGGCTGAATTGTAACATACCGCCAAAGACAACTAAACCCAAACCCAAGCTCGAGACTATTTCCTAACAAAAACTTCCGTCTTACCCAGCAGAGGAAACAACATAAAAACGCGGACGCTTAGCCGTCTTCCTTTATCCTTGAGTTTACAGATAATAGGGTACCAATTCCCATTTCTCGGGTCCAAAATCTTACCACTCCCCTGGTTCCTATCCCCATAAACTAAGCCTTGAATAAACTCCATGCCTTTTACACGGGCTTTTTTATAGGCTTTAGCACAACCTTGACACCACTCAATTGAGCGTCCCGTATCCGAATCAAAAATTTTAAGAAACACTCCCTCGTACGTATCTTTATGCATGACTGGCTTTATTTTCAACAACACCGATGGACGATTCTTTTTATGGTCCATAATATACCATTCACCTTCAATCGAAGAGTGATTGAACTGCGCGTAACCCGTGTCTGTCAAAAAAGCCAATAACAAAAGAATAAAAAATCTCGAACTTCTGCACATTGCCTTTCACTCCTTTGATTGGCTTTAATGCTAGTAAGTATAGGCTGGAAGTCACTTTCCGCCATGGAGCTAGTCCTCTTTTTTGAGATCGGCTGGATTCAAGCCTTTTGCTTGTTCAATGAGCTCAAGTAACGCATCAGCTGGAAGCATGCCAGACTGCGCAAATACGACCACCTGCGAACGAACAATCAAAACAGCAGGCACACTTTGAACATCAAATTCTTTGGCGAGCGCTGGTTGCTCATCAATATTAATTTTTGCAAAAACCAAATCCGGTTTTTTTTCGGCTAGTTTTTCGATAATCGCATTGAACGTCACACAGGGTGCACACCAGGGAGCCCAAAAATCAACCGCCAATAAATCGTTATCTGCTAATATTGAATCGAAATTTTCAGTTGTTACCGTCAAGATTGCCATGCCGACCTCCTTTCTTGATTCTGAGCAGCCTTTCCCGATAAAGATAAAAACGCGTGACTTATTCGCCGAGAATGCTTGAATCCTTAGAGCTTAACACCGCTTTAATCCTCTGTTCAACTTCATCAACACTCCCTTCTCCCGAAACAACGTGCAACTGAGGGCCACTATCACTGGCGCGTTTTTTTTGATAGTAGGCAATCAAGCTGGCTGTTTGGCTGTGATAGACTGACAAACGCTTTCGAATCGTCTCTTCCTTATCATCTTCGCGCTGAATCAACACCTCTGCGGTATCATCATCCAACCCCGGTTCTTTAGGGGGATTAAAGCGTGTGTGGTAAATTCGACCCGATCCAGGATGGGTCAAGCGGCCTGTGATGCGTTCGATGATCACGTCATCTTTGACTTGAATCTCAACTACGTGCTGAATCAAAAACCCCAATGCTGATAACGCCTCTGCCTGGGCAAGTGTTCGTGGAAACCCATCCAGCAAAAACCCCTTCTCGCAATCGGGTTGTGATAAACGCTCTTTCACTAGTGCAATAATCAGATCATCCGAAACTAAATTTCCCGAGTCCATGACCGATTTGACCTTCAAACCGAGGGCTGTTCCAGCCTTAATCGCGCAACGCAACATATCACCGGTTGAAATTTGTGGAATGGAAAAATGCGTCTGAATTTTTTTCGCCTGCGTTCCTTTGCCGGCACCCGGAGGGCCTAATAAAATAACGGATAACATCGCTTCCTAGGCTCCGAATGAAAAAAGAACCATTCTACCAAAGTCTGACCATAATTCAACGCAAGGACAACCGAACAAGCCAGATCCCGACCCAACATAAGGATACAGATCAAACTGTAGCTTCAGGTTCTCCCTCTTTATGGGATGACAACGCTTCTATTTCTCTATGCAGACGAAATGCCTTCTCCGCTGATTTTGTTTGACCAAAATAAAGCGCACAACCTGTCTCTTTTTTACGACGACAAAATAAGAAACCAAGAGCAACAGCTCCCAATACCGTTGCGCAAAGAGCCACAATAACCAAAGCATTGACAACCACTTTCGCGAATATTCGAAGCGCTTTATTTCTATCGATATTGAGTGCATCACAAAGATTCTTTCTGTCGGGTAAAGCGCCTGACCGAGGATTACCTAAATGAGCACCCATACTAACCAATATTTCTTTTTGGTGCCTTGGGTCAGCTTCAGGAATGCCGGCGACAATCGAATTCCAGATATCAAGAAGGCCTAGCAAGCCGTCTTCAGGTGAAGAAGAGTCCTCTTCCTGAGAGGAAGTTGCTCCTGCTAAGACTTGCTGCTGAGGATCGTCGCTAGATGATGTTTCTGTTACCACTACTTCCTGTCCGGCAGATGATGTGGCGGCAGGCAAACAGTTTGGTTGATCCACTACCTGATCTCCTGCCACTTCGATTTCTGCTGAAGCTGCTTCACCCAAAGGATCCAAGCCAAGGTAGATGAAGCCAGGGGGGGGTTTTTGAACCGAACCTCCACTGACAAAACAAGGAAAAACGCCTTCATTATGATCAGGCCTTCCTATGTTTGTATCTAGATTACAATCTATTGCTGCCAAGAGGTCTTTAGTATCAAACCTACCGTTAGAATCTAGAATCAGAGTTGGCAACAGTTTTCCTGGTTGGCTCTCTCCTGTATGACCGTGGACAGTCGTAAGACTCAGACGTTCCATTACTCGTGCATGCGCTAGAAAATCAGTTTGAAGATGATGACGACCCCAAGTCACGTGAGTAAACGCACATTGCGACGGAATAAACGTCTGACCCTTACCAAGGTCCTCTGGATGGCGATCCGTATCTACTTTTACAGGGCTGTCTGGATGTAAAAGCGTTAAATTTATCGCACGTTCAACAAATTTATGATTCATCGCATCAATGAATCCCTGCAGTTTTTGTCTCGTGAGATCACGCATGAATTCATCTAATGAAGATGGAAGATCAGGAACAGCAAAAGCCTCGGCCGCATAAAAAATCGATTGAACCAATGCCGAACCATGCGTAAATAACGTTGCTGATTCTGTGTCCTCATCGTTATCATCGATACGAACTATCTCCAACGCCGCTAACTCGAAATGACCTGCGACTGATTTTTTATAAAGTTGTATCACCTCGTCTTTTGTGACTATTTCATTATCGATGAGTCGAAGAAGATTGTTAAAGGAATTTGATTGTGAAATATGTATTCCGCCAGAAAATTCAGTCCTGCCTTCTACAAAAGCGATAAAGTTCGCATCGTGATTCGAAAAGGTTATTTTAAAATCTAGCCCACTTTGATGCAGTTTACGAAAGAACAACAATGTCAGCCAATCGTTCGCTCCTCGATCCGATAACGTATCTCCGATAAAACGCAGACGAAAATTAGCTGGGACTACCATTTCTGCTGCATCCAAAATCGCCTGAAATCTATCTAGATCGCTCTCCACTTCTTCTTTACGAGTGGCGTATCTTCCGTTGTATAACTGACTGTATATCTGATGGAGCTCATTATACTGATCTTCATACTGATCTTCTTGTAATTTCATCATGCCATGAGCGATGAGGGCATAAATTGCTTTCATCACATTTCCGTGCAAATCACCGATGGTCAGCGACATTGTCACACCTTCGTCGACTACAAGTTGGGCAGGGAATGCCGGATAAGAAGACAGATCTGCTACTGGACGGTGATGGTGACTCATATTACTCAATACCCTTTAGTTTAGTAGTTAATGACACTCTATCAGAAAGATTACCCCACTTAAATTAAGGAAATCTTATTTTTAAGCTACTTTAGGTGAAAAAACGCGTGCCTATGGGCACCGTTCATTGCCGCTCAATGCAACTAGGGCTCTTTTCTCTCGCAAAAAACGTTTAGTAAACCTAACAACATTCAACAGCAGCATCTTGCTTTTTCAGACCCTGTGTCCACATTTTCGAAGTTTCTTTCTCGGTCGAGAACTCCACGTACGATAACTTGTATGACAACTCCAATCAAAACGATAACGTTAATGCATCTAAATTTCGAACAAGAATCATTCTCTTGATCAGTACCACAATAGGACAAAATAAAACACCAATTATATATCGCTAATCCTGCTGTAAGGGAAGCTGCGATTCCCAATGCCGTTTTTTTATCCATGATAGATACCCCTCTTTTTATTTAGATCTCACTTCTTTATTTGAAGAATCTACTAAAGCCACTAAACACTGCTTTAGCCTCCTTTTTTAGCCCAGGATTACATAGATTCTCTCCCTATTTGTCAATGGCTACACGCTTGCAGTAGAGTCATGCCAATATAACTATTAAAGAGTTGATCGTATGCCTAATCTATTTTCTAGACGCGAACGAGCATTCAAAGGAATATGGCGTGGTTGATTGTCGTACTCCCCGACAATTCGCAGAATCTCTCGCTCAATGCGCTCGTCACACAGGGAGTGCCCTCTTTATTTACCTGCATTACGAACGGTTCTTCACGCCTATTATCCTAAGCTAGCAGCGCTAATAGACCCGAAGCCACAATGCAGTCTTAAAAAAACTGACGTGGAAAAAGGCGGTGGCGGTCCTGGTATTTTTTGAGCCCCTAGATTCGTTTTTTTATCTTGCTAAAAGGAGCCTCCCAGCTCATGTCAGCCCATCTCTCCATTCATGCCTTTGAGAAAAGCTATTTCATTTCTCGCTTAAAATAACGACTTGTTCTTGTCTCACCACAGACAGGGATGCCAAAGGGATCTCGATGACACCTAACAACCCTCGAAAAAAGACTGTTTTCGTTAGCTAGATTTTCCCTTATTTTAGGTAAGTATGTTTCTTTATTTTCACGATAGCCCAGTCTCAATAACCATTTGAATCCTGCCAACTGATCAATCAATTTGACCTGAGAATATGCGGATAAACCTGCTAATAGTGATTGCGTGAATAACATATCGAGAAAAAATCTGCCAATCAACCGATATTCTCTAACTATTAGAGGCGATGATCCAAGATCAACTAGAGGCGATGATACAAAAATAATGATGCAACTCTTTACTCTATGCTTTTCATCTAATCCCTCCAAAATTTTGCTCAAATACGTCGGGTTATGTGTTGCTAGAACGACTAACGGATTAGATCGATCGTCCGTCGCTAAGAAATCCATTTTTTGATCCGATGTTAATCCCTCCAACATAGTCATCAAAATTTCAGGATGATAGGCCGCAGCAATAGATAAAGGAGTCCAACCACTCTTGTTTTTAGGTAACAATAAGTTGTATTTTTGCTCAGGCTCCAAATCCGCGAGCAAATGAACCACACACTCCGGATGATATCTTGCTGCAACCAGTAACGCGGTCGAACCTAAGCTATCGCTTTTTCTGATTAGGTCGTATTTTTGCTGCGCAGTTAAATCCGTTAACAACTGACTCATACATTCCGGATTAAACTTTGCTGCAACCATCAAAGCAGTCCAGCCATCTTCACATTGTATCCTTAACCAATCGTATTTTTCTTTCGTGGTTATTTCATTCAACAACGCCGCCAATAATCTAGGATGATCCAGCGTTATAGCGACCAAAGCATTATCGCCTTTTTTATTTAGAACAGAAAAAATTATTTGACGCTGACTTTCATTCAGTGCCTGTGCCTTTTCAAGAAATTTTTCCATCCATGCGCTCATATCACCTTTCATGAAAGATAAGGCACAGTCCGCATAAAATGCTGAAAACTGATCTTCAGAAAGAAATGCTTGATTCGTTTGCGTTTCTGACAAAGAAGAGACAGGCGGAAGCTTTTCTTCACTCACCAAAGCCGCATAAAGTGGTCTAGACATTTTGTTTTCTGACAGTGCACTGGCTAATTCGCTTAACCATTTTTCTTTTAACGCTGGAAACCGATTTTTTAAAAAACCGTTAAAATATGAAAAATCAGTCGACGAAGTCATCATCTGATTCATTATTTTTTGCTCCAACAAAAATGACCAAATAACAGATGCCTGCTCCTGCGTCATACAAGATAAGGCATCGCATAAAAAGACAACCGATCTCGTCTCACAGACTGTCTGTTTCATCTTCTCAAAAAAAGAATCCTGGATAGCCTTATGAAATGAAAGAAGCTTCCAAAAACACAAAAATTTAGCCTTATCCTTTTCGACACGAAATTTTTCCCAGTCTACACCCTGCAAAACAACAGCCTGTTGTTCGTGGCTTAACAAGGTCAAAATAAGCATTAAATCTTTGGTTGAGGACGCGATAGTAGCCCAGCTATCTTTCAATGTCTCCAAAACAAACTCTCGGGACGCATCGTCTTTTAAAACAGAAAAAAAACGATTAAAGCCAGAGCCATCCGTAATCAAACGCGCATACGCTATTTTTTCCAGACATATTTTGTGGTCAGTCACCGGCAATAATTTCAATAAATCGCATACCTCAAGCAACGTAGCCTGAGCCAGCACATCTAAACCACCACGTGGATTGACTAACTGATGGAACACCGTGAGTCGACGATTCATATCCAACCCAAAAAGCAAAGATGTTAACGCTTTAAGCGAGGGGACTAATTTTTCTATTTCTGCTTGAAGCGACAAAGCAGGCACATCCATCGAA
>JBIKMG010000014.1:0-35230 GCA_044359385.1 Coxiellaceae bacterium | reverse complement strand
TGCTTTTCCAAGCTTTTAGCAACATCTTCTCGAAAAAGGCTAAAGCGACGAGAAAAGTCATCTCGAGCATCTCGAAATTTTTGAACCTCTTTGAATTTCTGAACACCGTCTTTAATCTGTTGTGCACTTTCATAAGCATACTTAATCGCCTGACACCCAAACGCTTGAAGCTCCTCTCTCCTGTTTTTAATTTTCTGATCTTCGCTATCGTTATGTTTTTTCTCAACCACATAACTGGCGAATAAAAACCCAAGCCCGCCCAACAATCCAACAGGGCCAGTCATGACCATAGATACCAAAGACACTGCTACACTAGCGACAATATTACTCGCATTTTTCAGAGGCTTGGATCTCGCTCGAGCATCTTCTGACATTTTTTCATTCCCTACTCGTTGACGCATACCCAGAGCCAAACTATCACTGGTTTTGGAATCAACTTCGCCCAAATCGATCACCATAACCTCGGAAAAATGTTTCGCTAAACCCACTTCATTAATCTTGCTTGAAATACGACTGCATCTCCATTCAATCTCACCGATGTTTTCTAGAATAGTCTCATGATCAAATTCCGGTCCATAGGTAATCAAAAATAACAGTAAATGCCCATACGCGTTAATTGCATTATACTTAACAGACCCTTCCAAATAAGGCCAATAAACCATGATTACATTGTAAAAGAGTCTTTCTAGAGACTGAACCTGCTGAGGAAACTCCTGGGATGCCTGCGTTTTGAATTCACGGAGAAATTTTTCGATGTCCGTGGGTTCGTGCACGACACCATCTCTTTCCTGTTGAGCCAACTGCTTGTCTCGCTCACGCTTCTTTAATTCAGTAACCCGTGAAAACATGCGGTTCAAAAGCTCTAAGTTTTCTGGCAGAATAGGATTTTTTAGATCACCGTGCTTTTGGTTGTGTAAGAGCGGCTGAAATTTATGTAACAAAGCTATTCGTGATTCGATGTTAAGCGAATCACCTGTTTCTGGAAACAATAAATAAAATAAATTACTGATGATCACATCTTCGCCAATAACCATCTGTACAGAACTCCCACCACCAGAAGCCCTGTTTTCCTCTTGAGGAGGCGAACTAGGGCAAGCCTGGTCATCTAAAATCTTGGCGTAGTCCAAAACAACGGCATTTCGATCTTTTCGATCTTTTGGTGTGAACCCCTTCTCTGAAACAGAATCTAAAAAGGCTTTTAACCCTCTATCGTAAACAATCATGGCACCCCTCCGGCAAGCCTTTTGATGGCTATATTTTTTTGTGAACTACTAAACTTATATTCACTGCGAATTTAAGGCCTTGGCAGTTGAACAACGCCCAAACCCTGCTCGTTTTCTGGCAATGCGCGTTGTTGTTCATAAAGGGCGCCTGCATGTACAAGAGCACCACCACCACCAAGAACACCGGCTGCCCCTGCAACCACCGCAAGCGCGACACATCCTGCTTCTCCTAGAAAAGTGCCGGCAGCTACCGCAGCCAAAGCACCAGAAAGCACGGCCCCGCCTGCAAAGGCGGCAAGGGCAAGTCCCGCAACTCCAAGAGCTCCAAACAAAAGGATTCTAAGCCACCCTGGCCTTTGTCGAGCGGGTGGGTGGATAAGTCGAGCGGGTGGGTGGATAAGAGGAGGAACGGGGATAAGAGGGGGTGGTGGTGTCCAGTACCGAATGAGATCCGCCATCACTTTAAGAATAGGAGTATTTCCGTGGCCGGGCAATAAATCTAACGGATAATTTTTCTGACGACACAGCTCTAACAAGCCTTTCTCTGTGATTTTCAAAAATCCAACTAAATCTTGAATTAGACGTTTGTTTTCATCAGTCATAAAGTTATTAAGCCGGTCATCCCTAGAATAATCAGTGAGTCGTCTTGTCAACTCACCCAGCTGATCCACCATTTGACACCAATAATCGATATGATCTATTAAGGTATAGCTCCCCGCTGTAGGGTTAACATCAAGCAACTGGTTTTTGATCGTATTACACTCTTTTACCAGTGTTCTAAAATCATCTGGGAAATCGATTTCATTAAAAATAAAGTCTCTTAATTCTACAACATCAGGCATAATTAACTCCTTCTTGTTAATAGCTTCTTCATATCTTTATTCCTTACCTCAAGAACCGCTTAATCGCTTAATCGTTTCTCGCAGGGTCCGCGCTTCGGCATCTATTGAATTCGGGCTCATCAAGAGATTGACTTGTGTCTTAGCTTCAACATAATCAGCGCGAGCCAAGGCTCCTCTCGCCAGGAAAAGAGTCACCGTTCTCATGAGGCTCCTTGCCGTCGAAACACTCGTTGAGTCGAGCGGTTGTGGATCAACAGAGCTAACCGCATCACCACCGCCACCATCGCCGCCTGAGGGTTGAACGCTTGGATTCAAAATTTTCTGCAGCATTTTTTGAGATTTATCATGATCCCCCAAATGGAAAAGCAACTCAGCTCGTCGAAGAATAAGCGATGCATTCGAAACGACGTCATCATTCAACACTAAATCATGGAGTAAACTCAGCGCTTGGTCCTTACTTTGACGATCGTCTTTGGCAGTCAAGTAATCAGCAAATGCAATCACCACCGCCTTATCTTCGGGATTAAGAAGCAACAAGAGGTTGAAATATTTTTCACAACTGCCGGGGGCAGCGAGCTTTTTTTCAAGGCTGTTGAACTGACTTGGCTGTAATCGCCCTCTGTAAAAATCTAAGCTAAAGACCCAAGGTTTTTGTGTTGAAGAGACAAGCAATGGTAAAGAAGCGGGAGTTAAAATCGAAGGCCTTGTAAAAGAAGAGGGCCCTACCTCTGCTGCAGCGCCTTGAAATTCATTGGAAATGCCTGGCGATGCCTGGCTGCTGGTCTTGCCTGCAAACTTATCTAATAATTCCCCTAATCCCCTGATTTTTTGTTTGATGTATTCTTCTTGTCTCGGATCCGATGCACTTCTTAACGCGCTTGTTATCGTTTCAAGCAACCCGTTCATTTTTTTAAATAAGCTTTCTTTACCTTCTATTAAGTCTTCAAACTGTTTAAACGCTGGATAGTAACAGTCATAGTTCCAAGCTGTAAACAATTTTTGGTCGGCCAAACTCAGTTGACTTGTACTTTGTGTTTCAAAGTATTTCCAAACTGAAGCCTTTAGCTGAGTCAACTCCTTTGTGACGGTTTCTACAAAATTAGTCAAAGAGCTGAGAAAATTATGCATCTTAGAGGCAGCCATCCTGTAAACCAGAATATTACCTCCTTCACCGGCCAGATCATAAAACTCAGCAGCTATCACAGAAACCAATGAAAACTGTTGGACAAGTCCACAACAACGTAAAAAAACCATCATGAGTTCTTTTGTTTTGAACGGCTTAAAAAAACCGGATTTAATCCTTTTTTCATCCACATTCCAAAAATTATTGACCGTTAGGGCTACTAATTCTGGATGATTGGCTAGCCTCGGTAAAAGCGTCTGGTTTTGAATTAAAAATCGGCCGTGAAGGGGCTTTCGAGAATCTACCGTCTCATTCACAACTAAGAACGGCGTAAACACTTGAAGCAAACTATCGGTCCGCGCCAAATACGACAAAATAGCATGCAAAACTGTTTTTTCATTACCTTTATAATTGGCCAATGTGGGATTTCTGAGCTCTTCAATCACGAAATTGAGAGAAGGTGGTGGCGCAGCTATGGGATCGCGAAAGAGATAAAAAGCAAGCTTAAAAACAGTTTTGGCAATATCTTTCGCAATAAGCCTTAGTTGATCAAAATGTTCCCGGGCACACTCTCTTCTTTGCATGTCTTCAACAATCGGCAACAATTTCACTTTCAACCCTTTTATAACGCGGCTTATTACTTTCACTACTTCTGTGACCGGCTCAATGCTTTTATATCTGGCTGCAGTCCGAAAATAAGGCCCCGTTGCGGCTTTCTCCAAGTATAATACTCGTTTAGAAATCGCATTTCCAACTGACTCAAGATCGTGCATTGCACTTTTAGACAGTTGGACCAACCAAACCTTGAACTCTTCAAAAAAAAGATTGGTCGGATCATATCTACATGCTCGATCAAAAAAACCATTTCGATTCGATTGATATTCGCAAATATATCCGATGCAATCCTCAATTGAATCTGTGAAGTGATTTTTCTGGAGAACTCTTATCCACTTTTCTGCTTCGAGGCAAGGTTCGAATTTTTTATTGGTTATTAAGTACATACGAGGATAAGTCTGTTCCGGATTCATCTGAAAATAAATATCACTGCCCTCTGATCCGAGAGTTTTTAAGGCCTCGTTTAACTGAGAGTCCTCCTGAGGCGTAAAGGAAATAGGGTCTTCAGAACAATACTCCTGATGAAGTTCGCGAAATCGGTTCAAAGCCAAAACGTCTTCACGTCCGTACGCATGAACCGCATCTTCTATTTTTTGAATCACAATGGGGACCAAAGTTGTGGCAGCAACTACAGCAGCCGACGCTCCTCCTCCGACCGCAATACGAACAGGATCAATGCTCATGATAAGCTCCCAAAAGATATAACACTTTCAGTATGAGTCAACCCTGATGAAAATCAATAAAAAAATACTTTTCGAAACTTAAAATTATTAAACATTTGTTCTTTAAAATAAGGAATTAGGTTACTTAGGTGATGAATCCCAGCAGGAACTGATTAGGGTTAAGGGATACCCGATGAATTCTCCATTCCAGGGCCTACGCATGCTAGGGCCGCCTCATTAAAATTGACCCATTAAAACGTCACTGAAAAGGTATCATCCCTCAAAGCGAGCTTTCGCATCGCTTTAACGCTCACTCGAGGGATTTTTTTTTTCACAAGCCCGTGAGCTTCTTTTAGGGATACCTTTCACCAACGAACAGGAGTCAGATCAGTCGACTCCATTAGCCCCCGAGCAATATCTGCTGGTGAATCGACTGTATGGACGCCTGCTGCCTGTAGCGCTGCGAATTTTTCTGCTGCTGTCCCCTTGCCACCAGCAATAATGGCACCTGCATGGCCCATACGCTTTCCTGGAGGGGCAGTTACGCCGGCAATGTAGGAAACAACCGGTTTTTGAACGTGATTTTTAATATATGCAGCAGCCTCTTCTTCAGCAGTACCACCAATTTCACCAATCATCACAATGGCTTCTGTTTGAGGATCTTCGTTAAACAACTTCAATGCATCCACGAAGGTTAAACCACCAATTGGATCACCACCAATCCCAATACAAGTGCTTTGACCAAACCCAGCTTGTGTTGTTTGATTCACCGCCTCATAGGTCAACGTACCTGAACGTGAAACAATACCCACTTTGCCTTTTAAATGAATATGACCCGGCATAATTCCTATTTTAGACTCACCAGGGGTAATCACGCCTGGGCAGTTAGGTCCAATCAAGGTGATTTCAGGATGTTGATTCAACACATAACGGACTTGTAGCATATCGAGCACCGGAATACCTTCTGTGATACAAACAATCAATGAAATACGCGAAGAAATCGCTTCTAAAATAGAATCTTTAGCAAACGAAGGTGGAACAAAAATCATGGTCGCATGAGCACCCGTTGCATCAACCGCTTCTTGTACTGAATTAAACACTGGGCGATTCAAATGCCTTTCACCACCTTTTCCTGGAGTAACCCCCCCGACTAAATTTGTTCCATATTCCATGCATTGTTGCGAATGAAGTGTGCCATTTTTACCCGTGAATCCCTGACAAATTACTTTTGTCTCTTTATTAATTAATACACCCATTTATCTCTCCCGTTATTTAGATGCAGCGGCAATTGCTTTTTTTGCTGCTTGGGTTAAATCATTTTCTGCAATTACTTTCAAACCACTTTCCATCAAAAGCTTAGCCCCAGCATCCGCTTGGTTACCTTGCAAACGCACCACAACAGGAATACGAATTCCTACTTCCTCAACGGCCGCAATAATCCCCTCAGCAATCAGATCACAGCGAACAATACCACCAAAAATATTAACAAAAATAGCTTCGACATTGCTATCAGAAACAATCAACTTAAATGCTTCTGTTACACGCTCTTTAGTTGCACCTCCACCCACATCTAAGAAGTTCGCTGGATGGCCACCATGCAATTTAATCAAATCCATCGTTGCCATGGCAAGGCCTGCACCATTAACCATACAAGCAATATTACCGTCTAAAGCAATGTAATTCAGGTCCCATTTTTTCGCTTCTGTTTCTCGGGCATCTTCTTGTGTCGTATCGCGTAATTCGCGAAGGGTCGGATGACGGTAGATCGCATTTTCATCTAAAACAATTTTGGCATCTAAACAAATCAAATCCTTTTCAGCCGTTATCACCAACGGATTAATTTCCAACATTGACATATCGCTATCGACAAATGCTTTATACAAATTGGTAACTAGCTCTGTAAATGACCGCATCAAGTGATTATCTATATTCAATTTAAAAAACAATTCTCGACATTGATAAGGCTCCAACCCAACTCCAGGATCCACGACTACGCTTAAAATCTTTTCTGGGGTTTTATGGGCTACTTCTTCAATATCCATTCCACCTTCTGTCGAAGCCATCACAACAATACGACGCGCTGCCCGATCAACCAGCATGCTCAAATAAAGTTCTCGCTGAATATTAGAAGGCATCTCAAGCAAAACAGAGTTAATTGGTTGTCCCTGATGATCCGTTTGGATTGTCACCAGATTTTTTCCTAATAGGTTGGTTACTGCTTGGACCATCTCTGCAGAGCCTTTAACGACCTGAACTCCACCTGCTTTACCCCGCCCACCTGCATGTACTTGCGCTTTAACAACAATACGCTCGCTACCCATTTTATGGTAAAGAGCGATTGCCTCTTCTTTTTTATAAACGACTTCACCCTGCGGAGTAGGGACGCCATATTTGCGAAGCAAATTCTTCGCTTGATACTCATGTAAATTCATTTTTTCTCACTTGCTTTTAGGTTAATTTAGTTAAGCCTGCTATACAGACAACAGCATTCTTGCCGGATCCTCTAGTAATTCCTTAATTTTAACTAGAAATAAAACGGCCTCTCGGCCATCAATGACTCGATGATCGTAGGACAACGCAATGTACATCATAGGGCGAACAACAACCTGATCGTTAACCACATAAGGGCGCTTAACAATATTATGCATACCTAATATCCCCGTTTGTGGCGGGTTAATGATAGGTGTCGATAACAAGGATCCAAAGGTCCCCCCATTAGTGATCGTAAATGTACCGCCTGTCATATCATCCAATGATAACTTTCCAGTCGATGCCAAGCCTGCATAATCACGAATTGATTTTTCAACGTCTGCCATCGACATAGACTCTACGTTACGTAACACAGGAACAACCAGTCCTCGCTCACTACCAATAGCAACCCCGATATCGCAATAATTGTGATAAATAATCTCATTGCCATCAATCGATGCATTCACTACGGGGTAAGCCTGCAATGCTTCTACAGCTGCTTTTGCAAAGAAAGACATAAAACCCAGCTTCACACCATGCGCTTTTTCAAACTTATCTTTATACACGTTACGCAAATCCATGACTGGTTGCATATTAATTTCATTAAATGTTGTTAGTATTGCTGCCTCATGTTGCACTTGAACCAAACGCTCTGCTACACGCTGACGTAGGCGTGACATAGGCACTCGTTTTTCTGTTCGTGAACCCGAAGAAACCACCAACGGTTCTAAAACAACTGCTGGTGATGGCGACGATATATGCTTATCGATGTCTTCTTTGCTAACACGTCCACCCTTTAAACTACCACTTACCTCTGAGGTATCCACACCCTTCTCTTTTGCATAACGACGCACAGAAGGAGATAACACCTCTGTCAATTTTTCTTGTTTGGAAACCACCTCTTCTTTCGTTGCCACTAAACCCGTCGCTTCTTCAATTACAGCAATTAATGCTTGTGAATTCACCACCGCACCTTCTTGAGCAATAATTTCTTTAATCACTCCATCACAAGGCGCTGGAACTTCCAGCATGATTTTATCGGTTTCTAAATCCACTATATTTTCTTCTCGTTGAACCAAATCACCTACTTTTTTATACCATTTAGCAATGGTTGCATCCGCAACGGATTCTGGTAAAACAGGGACCTTAACTTCGTATGACATGATTTTTCCTTGTTGTTATTCATTTTCACCAGGCAAATCATCTACAAACAAATTTGCAGATAAATTTAACGCCTGATCTACTAATTCTTGCTGCTGTAAATTATGCAAACCTAAAAAACCGGATGCCGGGGCTGCAAATGGTTTTCGTCCTGCATACGCTAACCTCTGTTCTTTCATCATACACCTCAATAACCGGTGTTGCGTTACAAACCAGGCACCTTGGTTCTTAGGTTCTTCTTGGCACCATACGATTTGTTTTACATGACTATATTGTGAAAGCACAACCGTCAGTTCTTCATACGGAAATGGATAGAGCTGCTCTATTCGAACCAGTGCAACATCGTGTTGATCACGTTTACGTCGCTCAGCCAATAAATCGAAATACACTTTACCGCAACATAAGACAACCCGCTTTATTTGTTCTAACACCTGCTCATCTTGCTCTGGGATCACAACTTGCAACTCACCCTGACTCAAGTCCTCCATCGTTGAAACGGCCAACTTATTACGCAGCAAACTTTTCGGTGTTAGTGCAATCAAGGGTCGACGATAGCAACGTAGCACTTGACGACGCAGCAAATGAAACATTTGTGCTGGAGTGGATGGGATGAAAATTTGTATATTTTGTTGTGCGGCTAATTGCAAAAAACGCTCTAATCGAGCTGATGTATGCTCTGGGCCTTGTCCTTCACAACCATGCGGTAGCAGCATTACTAAACCATTTAACCGGCGCCACTTCTGCCAACCAGAGCTAATAAATTGATCCACCACAACTTGTGCTGGATTATAAAAATCACCAAACTGAGCTTCCCACATAATCAATTTTTCAGATTCCGCTACACTGTGTCCATACTCAAAACCCAATGCACCTGCCTCGTTCAAGGTGGAATCATAGATTGCAATTTGTCTGGGGTCCTCGACAAGCTGACGCAACGCTACATACTCTTCGCCCGTCTCTTGATCAAATAAACTAGAATGACGATGCGCAAATGTCCCCCGTTTTGAGTCTTGACCAACGAGACGAACAGGATATCCTTCTTTTAGCAGCGTGGCATAAGCCATCGTTTCACCAAAACCCCAATCCATCGGTATCTCATCTCGAGCCATTTTTTGACGAGAATCAATCATCATTTCTACTTGCTTTTGTAACTTAAATCCTTCTGGAATCGTATAAAGTGTTTGCGCTAATTTCATTAACTTATCTTTAGGATACCCCGTTGATACTTGTTCGCGCCAAGTCTTACCAATATACTTAGCCCAAGATTCAGCATATTCTTTAGTGAGCCCATTTTTACTGCACTGAACAATAGACTCTGGCGCGTCTAACTTACGACGTTGCTCTGCTTCAGCAGCTTCGACTTCATTTTTTGTGACTAACCCTTGTTTCATCAGTTTTTCTGCATAAATAGCGACGGAACGTGGATGAGCTTTAATTTTTTTATACAATAATGGCGCTGTTGCAGATGGCTCATCCGCTTCCTGATGACCGTGACGACGATAACCCAGTAAATCAATCACTACATTTTTATGAAACTGCATGCGGTATTCATAAGCCAACTCTGTCACTGCTTGAACAGCATCTAAATCATCTGCATTCACATGAAAAACGGGGGCATCAATAAACTTAGCAATGTCTGTCGCAGAAAAAGCGGTGCGAGCGTCTCGATGATTATACATCGTAAAACCAATCTGATTATTGGTGACTATCTGAATGGCGCCACCCACATAATACGCACGAAGCTGTGACATATTCATCGCTTCCATGACTATCCCCTCACCCGAAAAGGCGGCATCTCCATGAACGATAACTGGAATAGCATAGTCATCAGCACCTACGCCTGTGTGACGTGCTTGACGAGCTCGAACGGATCCCATCACTACTGGAGCAATATATTCCAAATGCGAGGGATTAAAGAGGAGGGATAAATGAATTTGACCATGCTCTGTGTCCACATCACTTGAAAAACCACGATGATATTTGAGATCGCCTGTCGTATCACCAAACTCTTTAGGGCCTTCAAAATCTTCGTACAAGACACTCGGGTTCATACCTAGATTATTAATCAACACATTGACTCGGCCCCTATGCGCCATGCCAAAAATAATTTCTTTTGTTCCAGCCTGAGAACAAAGCGTTATTAGACGATCAATCATGGGAACTAAAGCATCTAGTCCTTCAACAGAAAACCGCTTTTGTGCGACATATTTTTTTTCTAGGTAGCGCTCCAATGTATCTGTTTGAATCAATTTTTCCAATGTTCGCCGACGCACAGCTTCTGATGATTGCTTATAGGGAATAACTTCCTCAATTTGTCGTGTCAGCCAAGCAGACTCTTTTGCATCTAAAATATGACCGACATCGTAACCAACAGAACCTAGGTATACCTTATGTAAAACTTCAAGTATTTCTTTTAAGGTAGCTTTTTCTTTCGGCAACAGGCCACCTGTTAAAAAAGTATCTTCCAGATCCGATGAATCTAAGCCATGCCCTGATAAAGTTAAGCGTGGTTCGACTGGTTTTGGTTCAAACAGGGGATTCACTGCTGCATACCGATAACCGATACGACGAAAGCAGTCTATCAAGGCATTAACCGCCGGCTGTTTGTTACTCACAACGCTAGCGGGTAGATTAACGTGCTTAGACATTTGCTTAAATGCTTCTCGAATATCGCGATGAGAAACATCGTGACCTTTTGGTAAAGAAGAAAATAATTTTTTCCACTGATCACTTAATTCGTTAGAACTCAACAAATACTGCTCATACATTTCTTCAATGTATTCAATATTTGCTCCAGACAAACAAGAGGTTTCCAAAAACTCTTGCATTACTGACTTATTCTGCATTTTAAGACTACCCATTGTTAACTATGGTTAATTATTTTGCCTCTTCACTTTCCCCATGATCCGACAACATGGCTTGATGCAAGTGATGAATCGCTTCTGTCGGATTTAATTTCTTAGGGCAAGACCGAACACAATTCATAATACTGCGGCAACGAAAAGCACTAAACGCATCTTTAAGTGCATCCAACCGTGCCGAACGTTTTTTATCTCGAGAATCAATCACAAAACGATATGCGGCCAACAAAGCGGCAGGTCCTAAAAATTTATCCGGATTCCACCAAAAAGATGGGCAAGCCGTGGAGCAGCACGCACACAAAATACATTCATACAATCCATCGAGCTTCGCACGATCTTCTTGCGACTGAATCCGTTCCCTCGCTAAAGTATCCGGTTCATCATTTTGCAAATACGGCTTCACTTTATGCAGCTGCGCATAGAACTGATCCATATCCACAATTAAATCACGAACGATTGGTAGACCAGGTAATGGACGTAGTACGACTTTATTGGGTAATTCTTCTAAACGCGTAATACAAGCCAAACCGTTATGACCATTGATGCTCATTCCATCTGAACCACACACTCCTTCACGACAAGAGCGCCTGAAACCAATGTCGGGGTTTTCCTCTTTAAGGGCCTCAAGGGCATTTAAAAGCATTTCACCAGATAAGGTACTAACATCCAACTGATAATCAACCAACTTTGGCTTTTTATCTGTTTCTGGGTTAAACCGGCTAATGGAAAAGGTCATTACCCTTGGCTTAGCTAACATGATTTACTCCCTCTGTGCCAATTCAAATGGCTTAATTGATACTGGAGACATATTAACGGCTCGACTTGTCAAACGACCATCTGCAAAATAAACCGAATGCTTGAACCAGTCCTTATCGTTTCTATCCGGGAAATCTACTCGAGAATGTGCACCGCGGCTTTCCGTTCGGTGGTTTGCACAAGCCGCAGTTGCATAAGCCGCCTCCATTAAATTCTCAAGCTCCAACATTTCAACCAACGTGGTATTAAAGATTTTAGACCGATCGGGCAAGTAAGCGTTTTGAAGCCTCATTTGCAGTTTATCCAGCTTTTCAAAACCTGATTCCATTTGATCTGCATGACGAAAAACACCGAAGTCTTCTTCCATGGCCTGACGCATCTCGTGACGAATTTTATATGGGTTTTCACCTTGCTTATCTTTTGTTGCAAACCAGCGATTGTAGCGTTGCATACAACGCTCTTGCTCCGCAGAATCAAATTCACCTTGGGTCATTTGATTTAAATCATCTAATAAGTATTTACCGGATGCACGCCCAAACACAACAATATCCAATAACGAATTCGCTCCCAGGCGATTTGCACCATGTACAGAGACACACGCACACTCACCTGCTGCATACAACCCATGAACGACAGAGTCCAAACCAGAACTGTCGACCGTTAATACTTGACCATGAATATTAGTTGGAATACCCCCCATCAGATAATGTGCGGTTGGTTTCACTGGAATAGGGTCTGTCACTGGATCAATGCCCGCGAACTTTTTCGAAATCTCACAAATGGTTGGCAGCTTCTCATGTAATGCTTTTGCACCCAAATGATCCAATTTTAATAACACATAATCTTTATTCGGACCAACGCCACGCCCTTCTTGTATCTCCGTGTATTCAGCACGTGATACCTTATCTCGACAATCCAAATCCTTCAGCACAGGCGAATAACGCTCCATAAAGCGCTCACCTTCTGAGTTAATTAAATACCCGCCCTCACCACGACAACCTTCGGTAATTAAACAACCTACACCAGCAACACCCGTTGGGTGAAATTGCCAAAATTCCATATCTTGGAGCGGAAAACCTGCACGCAATACCATTCCCAGCCCATCTGCTGTATTCGTATAAGCGTTGCTGGTCGTATGGAACATTTGCCCAGCACCCCCTGTCGCCAAAATAACAGCCTTAGCTTTAAAAATAGCTAACGCACCCGTTTCAATACACATCGCAATAGCACCGACAACCGCATCGCCTGCTTTATTTTTTAATAAATCGAGCGCATACCACTCACTGAAAAAATCTGTTTTCGCTTCAATATTTTTCTGATACAAGGCGTGTAACAATGCGTGCCCTGTCCTATCTGCTGCTGCACATACGCGCCGAACAGGCCGCTTGCCATAATCCTGCGTATGACCACCAAAGCCACGCTGATAAATCAAGCCCTGCTCATCTCGTGAAAAAGGCAACCCCATATGTTCTAGCTCAATCACCGTTTGTGGTGCTTCCTTACACATATACTCAATGGCATCTTGATCGCCTAAATAATCCGAACCATTCACGGTATCAAACATATGCCATTGCCAGCTATCTTCCATAGCGTTCGCCAGTGATGCAGCAATTCCGCCTTGCGCTGCAACTGTATGAGACCGAGTGGGAAATACTTTTGATAATACAGCTACTTTTTTTTGTCCCGTCGCAGAAAGTTCCAAAGCGGCACGCATACCAGCACCACCAGCACCAATCACTATTGCATCGTATTGCTTAACTTCCATCACTTCACCCTCAGCCGCACATTAAAATTAGAACCCAAATCCCACAAATCGCTAAAAATAAAAGAACTAGAATTTCGAGTACTTTTCGGATACAAGCGAACTTTACGTAATCGGTCAACACAGTCCAAATTCCAATCCAGGCATGCCAAAGAATCGCACCGGTTGCAAGCACCGTTAAAATACGAATGTAGGTTTGACTATAAAATTCTAGCCACGTTAAATAGCCAATCGGTAGCTCTGTACTGAAAATAAAGCATAAAATAATTGCGAGGTAAATCACAATGATGACAGCAGATACGCGCTGCCAAATCCACTCGATGAGACCTCGTTTTGAGCGATTGGCTACCATACTTGAATCCCCACAAAAACTGCAAAAACGACAGCCAACACAATGACCACCCAAGATGATAGGGAACCACAACGGAAAGATACCGGAAGAATGCCTACATCCATTAATATGTGCCGAATACCTGCAAAAACATGGTAGCCCGCGATAATAACTAAAAACCAAGTAATAAACCGCATAAACGGCTGCTGCAAGGTAGTAATTAGCTGATAAAAATTAGCTTCGCCAGAAATAGATAACTCAAGCATCCAAATCAAAAATGGCAATGCTAAAAATAAAAAAACACCCGTTATTCGATGCAAAATAGATGTGATCGCCGTCACCGGGAATTTAATCCCCATTAAACCAAGATTTACCGGTCTTTTTTCCTTCACGCCATCACCGCCTTAAGTTCAATACGCTGTAACAAAATTATCCTGCCAAAAGCACTGCAGCAGGTCAACCCAAGAAGGCTCACTAGCAACCTACCCTTCGCCGAAAAGTGCTGGTTAACTATATAAAAAAAAGGTCATAAAAGCAACAGAAGCCGGATTATACACCCATTTTTCTGGAATACAACTCAACCATAGACTTCATTGACAACCCTTTAAAACAGAGGCACCATTTTGCTTTATTATTCGAAAATGTTTATATTTTCACTACCCAAATAACCTTAATCAATCGAGGTAACTCATGCCAGATAAAGCAACGCTATCCTTTCAAGGAAAAACAATAGAGTTCCCCCTCTTCAAGGGGACACAAGGCTATCCAGTTATTGACTTTAAATCACTTGGCGCCCATGGCGTCTACTCGATAGACTGTGGGTTTTATTCTACAGCGGCTTGTCGCTCAAAAATCACCTATATCGATGGTGAAAATGGGATACTACTCTACCGCGGCTACCCGATTGATCAACTGGCCACTCAATGTAACTACATGGAAGTCTGCCACCTACTCCTGCACGGGGAGCTACCTAATGCTAAACAAAAAGAAAAATTCACCGATGACGTGCTCGGGCATATGAACCTACATGACCAGATGAATCAATTCTTTGGTGGATTCCGCCGTGATGCTCACCCCATGGCAATCATGGTAGGTGTTGTTGGCGCTTTATCGGCTTTTTATCATGATTCTTTAGACATCAAACGTGAAGAAGATCGGGAGCTCTCTGCGATGCGTTTGGTTGCTAAAATGCCCACGATAGCAGCCATGTCTTACAAGTATTCTATTGGCGAGCCATTTATGCATCCCAACCACGAACTTGATTACACCGAAAACTTTTTAAACATGATGTTTGGCACTCCCTTTAAATCTGAAAAACCAAACCCCGTTTTAGTTCGCGCAATGGATAAAATATTCACCCTACATGCAGATCACGAACAGAATGCATCTACCACAACTGTCCGCGTTGCAGGATCAACCGGAGCCAACCCCTTTGCTTGTATTTCTGCAGGTATTGGAGCGCTTTGGGGCCCTGCTCACGGGGGCGCAAACGAGGCCTGCCTAAGAATGCTAAAAGAAATCGGTAGCGTTCATCGCATTCCTGAGTTTATTGCACGCGCAAAAGACAAAAATGACTCCTTCCGCTTGATGGGCTTTGGTCATCGCGTTTATAAAAACTATGATCCACGTGCAACTGTCATGCGAGAAACCTGTCATGAAGTATTAGATGCGTTAGGTCGTCACGATGAGCCGTTGATAAAATTAGCTATGGAATTAGAACGAATTGCGCTAGAAGATCCCTATTTTATCGAGAAAAAACTCTACCCCAACGTAGATTTTTACTCTGGCATTACCTTAAGCGCGATTGGTATTCCATCAAACATGTTCACTGTCATCTTCGCACTTGCACGAACCATTGGTTGGATTTCTCAATGGACAGAAATGGTTGGCGATCCTGAGCAAGGCCTCACTCGCCCACGTCAGCTCTATATCGGCAAAGACTATCGAGATGTAGTGCCCATTAAAAAACGATAGCTATTGAACCTTTTACATCTAAGCACCTGTTCAAAATCTTTTATGATTTCATGAAGTCTGTATTTGATTATCTGAGCAGTATTTTACGATGCACAAACGCTATTTTAGCGACATGCGTCGAAAACAATTTATGTTGCCGATGATGCGCTCTGCCTAATAACCTTCGAAAATGTCGACATATTCACGCTTACTTTCAAATTTGGCGTGAAACAGAACGAAATCAACAAAGCATACTCGAAAAATTCTTAAACAATTAGTTGGCAATACTCGTATCAACCCTAGTTAGAAAGAGAAGAGTAGTTTTTAAATTGTCGATGCTCAAAGTGTTAAAAATACACATCACAGAAAATAAAGGTTACGATTCCCGTGAAAAAGCTTTCTGCAGCAGTGGGGGTATCGACTTTATTTAACCTCCTGTGGCAGAATCGTTGAATTGTATAACTAATGTGGCATTGTTATTATGTTCCCCAAAAATCAATTCATAGATAGTCCATTCACTATTAGTTCTTTTTTGAAGCTTTTAGTGACCGCTTGGAGTCTATCTGCGGTCCGTTCGAATGCTGAATTACCTAAAGATACCGCCTGTGGATCGGCGCTGCCTAAAGGGGGCTTCAAAGCGTTGACCGATTTTAGTTATGCATATGACTTGAATACAACAAATCCCAAGGTATCTGATACAAAATGGAGTGGATTGACAGGTCAAGAAACGCCTTTTGCCGGGACATATCAATACTTAACTCGCTTATTAGCCCATGGGGAGCCTGGGGATTTGGTTAGGGAAGCCTGTGGTCAGAGCTACCAACCTATTGCTTACGAAATACGGTTTAACAATCAGCCTCATTTTTTCCCGAAAATCAATCACACAAGGTTCAATGTCACTGCTTTTGACGAATTATTTTCAAACATAACGTTGGCTGAGTTAGCCAATTCTTATCCCCATGCGATAGCACTGACAACACATGTCTTTACTTATATAAAAAGACAGCTTCGTAATAGCCATTATATTGAGGTCACTAAATTTTTCGTCTCAACAGTTCCATTACCTGTTGATTTGGGTGAAACTTGCTATCCTCGCACTGAGTCAGCTTGGGATTTTCTAGACTCCGCTCCGTTTCTTAGTTTAAATTGGTTGATGGAAGATCACTCTTTTCACCCCAAACGATTATTGAACATTTATGCCCCCCTATTTTTTACGACGCTGTTTTTATTTGTGATCTATTGCGTTTCTTTAAAGTATTTCTTCCCACCTAAGAGGATCAGCAATCCACTTGAAAGATATCTTACTGCAGCGCAAATTGAAGATGCGCTGAAAAAGCAGGCTGATTTGAATGGATTGAATCTTAGTCCACAAAATAAAAAAACCCTACTCGACGCAGGAACAACAGATGCGTTCAAGTGTGCGATTTGTTATTCTCTACTAGGCGTGAACGAACCAGAACTGGAACTACTTTTTTTAACTCGATCTATTTGGCGCCCTATAGATCGGTTAAAGTTACCATACCCGTTGACGATCGAAAATTACCCAAACCGATACCATCCAGCCTGTTTGATAAGAACTTTTCAGCATAGAGAAATAAACCCCGGCACTGGAGAACCATTGGGTGATTCTCAATTGCATGTTGTGCCCGATTTTAGACAAGAAATAACAAACTACCTTGGTCTGACTAATAGCCCAGCACAATGACCTTGGTTCCTTTTTTAAAAAAATACTGACTCAGCCACTGCAGTTTAGATTCGAATGTAAGCGTGCACGGTGTTTTGGGTCGAGATATACAATGAATTGCATAACCGCCCTTGCAAAATGAACAAAATGACATGGACGAGACACCTTCACCTAAAGGTAACTCTGAAGACCGGCATTCAGCTGAGATAAAAAATTGGCTCTCTCACTCAGCGGGTCAATTTCAGATGGTAAATTCTGACGTAATCAGGTGCTGTTCTTAGGATTCCCTCCGCTTTTAAAGCTGGCTCTAAACTATTGTTAACTTAAATAGATCACAACAGTTTTTTCCTGTTGCAGCAATTAGGTTGTCATAGCTAACACCCTTCAGATCTGCCAAATATTCTGCAACGAAGCGCAAATAGGCAGGTTCATTTTTTTTACCTCGATTTGGCATGGGTGCTAAATACGGTGAATCCGTTTCTACTAACATTCGCTCCAGCGGCACAGCTTTTGCAATTTCTTGGACGTTTTTCGCATTTTTAAAGGTTACAATTCCTGAAAAAGAGATATAAAATCCCAACTCCATCGCTTGTTCTGCCATTTCAATCGATTCGGTAAAACAATGCATAACTCCACCAACTTGATCAGCACCTTCTTCTTGCATAATCTTCATGGTATCCATCTGTGCTTCTCGTGTATGAATCACCAGTGGTTTATGGGCAGCACGAGCAACTTGAATATGTTGACGAAACGCAATCTGCATGTTTGCTCGATTCTGATTAGGGTATAAATAATCCAGACCCGTTTCACCGACTGCGACAACTTCCTCATGTTGTGCTAAAGCAAGCAACTCCTCTCTGGAATAGGTGTCATCTTTCACATCACTGGGATGAACGCCCACCGTTGCAGATACGTTCAAATATTCTTTAGCCCATGTTATGCACTGCTTAGAGGATGAGATATCTACACCTACCGTAATTAGATGTCGCACACCCGCTTCAATCGCACGTTTAATCGGTTTACCTAGATCTCCACCATCTGCGCTTAAGTCCAACATCCCTAAATGACAGTGCGAATCAATGAGCATAACGAGCCTCGGTTATTTTTTCCCACTCCAACCAGATCTGGCAGTCTAACAATGTTTTATTGAGTGCTTGCGGAAGTTGCTCGTAACGCCAAATCTGTTGTGTACAATCATAAAAATCCAGTGCCTGCTTAGGCTCCAGTCCCTCAAATAAATGTTCAATTTCTTTTTCTTTGTCTTCATTAGTCCAATGCGTCGAACTCACCTGTAACCGATTACGTAACCCATCCGCTGCTATCGAGATTAAAGCATAAAAATAGGTAGATCGATTCCAGTTTCTAAATTCATCTACCCCATCCAGTGCGAATTTTCTTTTTTCTTTCACGGCTTGTAATGACGCAATCAATTTATCGCGTGTTAAAAAATAATTATCTTCTTGCAAAGAGCAAACCGAAAGCGGCCGATTACACGCTACTTTTAACCAAGGCTTTTCTGAATCCAACTCATATTTATCACTCAACCAAGTTTGCATCTCTTTCACTTTTCCTGCTCCCAAAATAAACTGCTGCGTTCTGCTTCGAAGAGTTGGGGGCAGAGCTTCCAATCGAGTAACCCATAGAATAAATAAAACATCTCCCTCTGGTTCTTCCAAGGTTTTAAGGAGCGCATTCGCGCCAGAGGCTTGCATCTTATCTGCCTGCTCAATTAACACAACCTGATAGCCACCGCGAGCTGATTTTTGTGTCAAACTTCGACAAACTTCGCGCAAAACATCGACTTTAATCACCTCACTTTCCGCTGGCTGTACTTGAAAATAATCTGCATGATTGCCCGCCCTAAAAAGTCTACAGCTCCGACACTCACCACAGGCGTTCTCCTGACCTTTTTCACACAAAATTGCATTTGCTAACGTTTTTGCGAATGATTCTATTCCAAAATCTGTTGGCCCGACTAGCATCAAAGCATGGGGCAACCGTTTTTGTTTTCGCATACTCGTTAATGTATCCCAATCATTTTTCAACCACGGATAAATCATAAACCTGATTCCCTACGTATCGACAAGGCTGCTAATACATCCGTTATTACAGCTGCTTCGTTTTGGTTTGCATCAATCACGCAAAAACGGTGTGGGTAAACTTTCGCTAAATGCAAATAGCTTTTACGAATAGATTCAAAAAAATCGAGACCTTCTTTTTCAATTCGATCTTTTTCTCCACGTGCTGCCATACGTTCCAACCCTATTTCTACGGATGCATCCAATAAGATCGTCAAATCTGGAACACAAAAACCTTCAACCCAATCAGCCAACATCTGAATTTTTTCCCTAGCAATCCCTCTGCCTCCACCCTGATAAGCAAAGCTCGCATCCGTAAATCGATCGGATATGACCCATTCACCACGCGCAAGTGCCGGCTTGATTTTAATCTCCACGTGCTGAGCGCGCGCAGCAAACATAAGTAACAACTCCGTGATCGGCAAGATTGTCTCTCTGTGATCACTCAGAAACAGGCGACGGATGGACTCGGCCACCGGCGTACCCCCTGGCTCACGGGTCAGCATAATCGACAGTCCTTCACTTTGAAGCGCTTGATGAATGGCTGAGATGACCGTGGATTTACCCACTCCCTCAGTGCCCTCAATGGTGATAAATCGCCCTCGTTTTTCACTCATGATAGATACTCTTTTTTTGTTTCTCAGAAATTCCAGCACTACATGCTTGATACTTTTCAACGGGAAACAAGACCCAATCACCGGTTTCTTCCGGAAGGGTAACTAGGCCCGCCACAAATGGCAACCAGTAATAGATCTCAGCACAGTGTGATTTCCAATACTCCTTAAATTGGTTCAATGTAATTGGAAAGCTCAATAATGTATTTTTTCTTTGCTGAGCAAGCTTCTCACGGTAATCCTTAACATACGCTAAATGTTGATCCCAATGACTGCTAAAGCGGTGGTGAATTCCATCTCCAAGCGCAACATAAAACAAAACATCCGACTTAGCCGGATGAAGCGCTGCGTGTATGGAATCCATACCAGGAAGACAAATAGGAGTCGGCGGCAATCCATTGTAACGATAGGTATTGTAAGGCGAATCCAACTTCAACAGCTGTAAGGTCACATAACGAATATCTGGGTTTTTGCTCGCATAAATAACCGTTGGATCAATTTGCAACCTCATACCTTTATTCAGTCGATTAATAATTACTCGAGCAATTAAGCTTCGCTCTTCTTTCGCATGGGTTTCTTTTTCAATCAATGACGCGACAATCAATGCTTCGTATGCATTCTTAAAAGGTAATTCAGTTGCTCGATTTTCCCACTCTTTCGTCAAAATAGCCTGCATTTTTTCATAGCTATTTTTAAGAACGACTAATCCTGAACTCCCCCAGTAATATGGATAATTTGCTGGGTAAAATAAACCTTCCGGATTTTGGTGGTTAATACCCAGCGCCCCTACCACAGATTGAATAGATAATGCCTGTGGTTCAAAGGCAAGCTCTTGAGACACGCGCTCAAGCAAAAAAGCAACAGTCCATCCTGGAATGATTGCAAACTGCTGTACCTTAACTCTTCCCATCAAAATTTGTTTTAATAAATCCAGTAATGCCATTCCTCGCTTTAGCTCATACTCACCCGCATTCCATTTTTTAGAAGTCATCGATAACCGTAGAAACCCATTTAATTCTCGCGGTAGTAATTTTTTCTGATTGAATTCCGTGATCAAAGCATCTATCGAACTGCTTTTATACAACCGAATACTGATTGTTTTCTTCCCTTGGTACGGTCGCATAAACCAGTATTGATAAAGGAATGCAACGACGCCTGAAAAGAAAACGAGAAACAAAAAAATAAACACAATAATATGGCGATTGCGTACTTGCATCGGGTGAAATCCTTGATCCTTTTTTGAGTGCTGTTATTATAACCACTGTTCTGCACAAACAACAACGAGAACCCCATGGCATCCCCCAAAATTGTACTGACCGGCATTACACCATCAGGAACCCCCCATATCGGCAACTATATCGGTGCCATTAAGCCAGCTATTGATGGACAAAACGATGGCGATCAACATTTTTATTTTATTGCGGATTTACATTCTTTGGTGAAACTCTGGGATCCCAAAAAACGCCAAGAAAATGTCCTTGAAGTCGCTGCAACCTGGTTAGCCTTGGGTTTGAATCCGAAAAAAACCGTCTTCTATTGTCAGTCAACTATTCCTGAAATCTCGGAAATCTATTGGATTCTAGGATCACTAGCTGCCAAAGGGCTCCTAAACCGAGCGCATGCGTATAAAGACAAGGTGGCAGCCAATGAATCTGAAGGAGAAGATCCTGATAACGGCGTGACACTTGGGTTATATTGCTACCCCCTCTTAATGAGCGCTGACATTTTGACCTTCAATGCAACTCACGTACCTGTTGGCAAAGATCAGATTCAACATCTCGAAATTGCGCGCGATATCGCGACCCGTTTCAACCACGTGTACGGCGATGTATTCAGACTTCCTCAGGCCATAATCGACGATAAAACTCAGATCATTCCTGGACTAGATGGCCGAAAAATGTCTAAAAGCTATGGGAATACCATTCCTTTATTTGAGACACCTAATAAACTTCGAAAAAGCATCTTAAAAATTGTGACTAACTCACAAATGCCTAACGAACCGAAAGATTGGAATGGCTGCACTGTTTTTAACATCTACCAAGCGATTGCTAGTTCAGACGAAACCGCCTCTTTGAAGCAGCACTATGAAAGCGGTATCGCCTGGGGAGATGCTAAACAAATTCTCTTTGAAAAATTGAATGCCCTGCTCGAAATTCCAAGAGAACACTATAACGAACTTATTAACAATCCGAAGCCTTTGCAGATTGAGCTTCAAGAAGGCGCTAAAAAAGCAAGAACAATCGCGCGTGAAACACTCCAAATGGTGAAAAAAGCAGCTGGCTTGCTTATTTAAGCCATTATTTAAACTATAATCGTTTCTTTTTTTTATCTATTTTGATACGATGGATTCTTAAAAATCAGTATTTAGGAGTCCACTATGAGCAGAGCACCATCGAGACAAGACCTAAAAGCCCGTTGGGAACAGTTAATTGCTCTATTGAACAGCTCACGGGAAGAGAATACGTTTGATTTCTTATTTTCAGTTGCTTACCCTCATTTATTGAGCCAGGCGCAAAGTCAATTAAACGCAATTGACCGACGACTAAAGACTGAGGGGTTGGAAAACCCGCTAAACCAGATACTCATTGAGTCGTTAACAAAAGCATATCAAGCGCAAGCTGCACAAGTTCATGCCCTTAGAAATATGAATCGAAACCCTTCATCTCGTTTCATCGATGACGCAATCATCTCCATGCTTTTACAATATTACGGCGTTCCCTTCACATTCGTGATACAAGCAGAAAATAAAGCATATATACCACGTCAAATCGATCCCCCTGGAGAAACGATCCCTTGTGTGGCTCGATACGCCATTCGAGCAATTGGTTCAAGCACAAGAGATCCAACAGCTAGACAAGGTCATTTTGAATCCGGTTCTTTCTGCCCTCAATCTAATTCTTTTGACTGGAATGGAACACCCCGTGATGGTAATTGCGGCCTGCACGCTGTGCTTGCTGTCCTCACGGCTGCTGCACCTGAGGCTTCTCGTTATTTACAATTAGATCCACCGAAATCAGCTCCTCTCCTTAACCTAAAAGATTTAAACCAAGACGGCCGTATTACACCAACTGAAATCAATCAAATTGAGCGCTTTATTGCTGCCGATAAAGCGGTCGAAATAGCGACAAGAAAACGTTTAGCTCAACTAGATAAAGACAAGCTCGCTACCCTAACTCAACATGCAAAAGCGCAGTATCCTGATTATGCGTGTCTTGATAATACGGACCCTATCGCCGGACTTACAATTCTCTTCCAGGCACTTAATCACCACCAAAACCTAGATTCATCAAGTGCCGAAAGATTAGTTGGCGATGTTATCTCTACATTCATGGGTGCTCAGGGGGTGGCTAACGCCCAAGCTTCTGCTTGTGGATTATTCGCTCCAACAGGCAGTGAAGCATCTACTACTCTTAGCCCAACATCGACCGCCTAAGAGGGAAGCAAACCAAACCACCTTCACTTACGGAAAAACACCGCTAAAAGAGCTTAAAATAAAGCATGCAATACGCGGTTACTTATGTTATATTGTATTTTTTTTGAACACACTAGAGGAAAGACATGTCAAAAACCCCTTCTGAAAAAATTAACTGGGTCAACACACTTTTTTTAACCATTTGCCCACTAGTCGCGATTATGGGGACAGTTCTATTGTGCATTTTCACTGCTATCAGCTGGAAAACTTGGGTCTTGTTTGGTGTTTTTACCTACTTAACCGGGCTCTCCATTACTGCTGGCTACCATCGCCTTTTCTCGCACAAAACCTATGAAGCACCTGCCGCAATACGCCTCGTATACCTTCTCTTGGCTGCAGCTACTTTTGAGGGTAGCGTACTCGAATGGTCTTCTGATCATCGTGTTCATCACCGCTACTCCGATACAGAAAAGGATCCCTATAATATTAAACGAGGCTTCTGGTATGCCCATATCGGTTGGTTAATTCGACTAGATACCAGTAAGCGTGATTTTTCAAATGTGACTGATTTACAAGCAGACGTTTTATGCCGCTTTCAGCACCGGTTTTATACCCCTTTAGCTATCTTCGTCGGGTTTATCTTACCCATGGGAATTGCTTGGTCTTGGGGAGCCCCTTTAGCTGGCCTAGTGATCGCTGGTGCCTTACGCATTACGTTAAACCATCACTTTACTTTCTTCATCAATTCACTTTGCCACACCCTGGGTAAACGGCCATACAGTGAAGAAGAGTCCGCACGCGATCATTGGGTTGCCGCTCTATTTACTTATGGCGAAGGTTATCACAACTATCACCACAAGTTTCCGATTGATTACAGAAATGGCGTTAAACTATTCCACTACGATCCTGCTAAATGGCTGATTTGGGCTTTATCCAAAATAGGATTAGCAACCAACTTAAAGCGGATCAGCTCACAACGGATCGCACGTTACGTACTACAAGCACAAAAACTGGAAGAAAAGGCACAGGCAGTAGGCGCACGCGAAATTATTTTACACGCAAAAGAACGGATACTCCTTGTTATCCAACGCTTAGAAGCCATCGAAAAGGAATATATTGAAAATTTAAGAATAGCTAGATGCAAAGTCACCATCAAACATTACCGCTCTCAACTAAAGCGAGCCCAACGTGATCTCAGCCGCAGCTTATCTTCCTGGTCGAAGTTGGTTAAGCAATACGCTTAAGCGTTATAAAAAAACAATCAACGAACAACACTGATTTTTGGCGAATCTAACTGCCTGCCGTCTGTCTTATAGAAGTTCGCTGATAACCAAGCTTGTATTAGTTCCACCAAATCCAAATGAATTGGTCAACATAGCTCTGATCACTTTTTTCTGAGCTACTTTAGGAACCAAATTTAACTGACAACCCTCATAAGGATGGTCCAAGTTAATAGTTGGTGGCGCAATATTGTCGCGAATCGCTAATACCCCAAATATTGCCTCAACCGCACCAGTTGCTCCCAACATATGACCCGTCATAGATTTAGTAGAGCTCACCAATAAATCATTGGTATATCCTGTAAATACTTGAGCGATTGCATCTGCTTCAATAGGGTCTGCCATCGGTGTTGATGTGCCATGCGCGTTAACATAAGCAATATCTGATAAGGCTAAACCTGAATCTTTAATTGCACTTTGCATGCAAGAAACAAATCCCTCTCCTGTTGGGTCAGGTGCAGTCAAATGATAACCATCATCACTCATGCCATACCCAGAAATTTCAGCATAAATAGTTGCGCCTCGGGCTTTTGCATGCTCATACTCTTCTAAAATCATCACTCCTGCACCCTCACCCAAAACAAAACCATCCCGATCTCTGTCCCAAGGTCTGCTTGCTAATGTAGGCTCATCATTTCGATTCGATAAAGCACGTACGGCTGAAAAACCTGCCATACCCAATGCTGTAGTTGCCATTTCTGCACCACCAGCCACCATAACATCGGCTTCAGAATTCTGAATCATGCGATAAGATGTTCCAATGTTATGTGCACCCGTCGCACAAGCCGTCACAACTGAAACGTTAGGTCCTTTACAGCCATACTTAATGGCAATCATTCCAGCCACCATATTGATAATTGCACCTGGAATAAAAAAAGGAGAAACTTTGCGAGCACCACCTTGCTTTAAGTTTTCGTAGCTTGCAACAATCTCAGCTAAACCACCAATACCAGAACCGACAGCAACGCCTACTCGATGAGCATTGCTCGAATCAACCGTTAAACCTGAGTCTAAAATTGCTTGACGTGCAGCCTCTACGCCATAGCAGACAAATACTGCCATTCGGCGAATTTCTTTTTGGTCCATAGACAAACTGGGATCAAAATTTTTCACTTCTCCGGCAATTTTAACCGGAATATCGACTGGGTCAAAATGAGTAATCGGGGCAATACCACTCTTACCTGCTATCGCAGCAGACCAGGTTTCTTCTACTGTATTGCCTATAGGAGTCAATGCACCCAAGCCAGTGACTACAACTCGACGGTTACTCAAGACCACCTCCCACTGTTTTTAATCTTCTGCCGTGTGCGCTTTAATGAAGTCCACTGCATCCTGAATTGTACTC
Organism: Coxiellaceae bacterium; assembly: GCA_044359385.1. GTDB lineage: Bacteria > Pseudomonadota > Gammaproteobacteria > JAJRRL01 > JAJRRL01 > JBIKMG01. The sequence continues at coordinate 9,059 of JBIKMG010000014.1, read as the reverse complement.
ATTTCCTCAGCTTGATCATCAGAAATAGTGGTATCAAATTCTTCTTCTAACTGCATAACCAATTCAACGGTATCCAATGAGTCTGCACCTAAGTCATCGACAAATGAAGAGTTCAAACTAATTTCTTCACCGCTAACACCCAATTGCTCTACAACGATATTAATTACACGCTCTTCGATCGTTAAATTTGACATAACTAGTCTCCTGCATCAAATGTAAAACTAAACTCACACCACTAAAATCAGTGGTGTGCATTTTTGTGCCAAAACTGGCTAGATCACCAACCAGATCTGCCAATCAAACATAATTGGGCACGGCGGAATTGTACCTGCTAAAAACTGAACCGTAAACAGTTGCTGCAAAAAAGTTGATCCCCACCTAAACGCCTGTTTCAAGCGGCTGGATGATCATCTATTGGCCGGCTCCAGAGTTGAAAATAAGCATAAATACTTCATCATTTTTAAAAATCTTTTGCTGGAATATACCCTCAGCAGCTGATTTCTATAACGGTTAACTCATTTAACAACTTCTTGAAAATTAAACGAGATGACGATTTATAAGCCTTTTCTTTTTAAAAAATGCTGGCGATTCGCCTATCTGGACGGTCTTGCGCAATCGCATTGTCGCTTTTTTCTTTCTTTTTAGCGCAAGAGACGCTTCAGGGTTCGATAAATCACTCAGCCAAAGTCGCATCAGCGTGCTTCTCAAAAACCTTTAGCCAATCTTTCTGAAACTAGGCATCTAAGCTAAGGCATGTACATTCCACCATTGACATGCAAGGTTTGCCCAGTGATATAACGAGCACCACTACCTACTAAGAAAACAACAGCTTGAGCAATATCCTCTGGCTTTCCAATTTCACCCGCTGGAATACGCATCTCTAATGTTTTTTTTTGCTCCTCACTCAAGACATCCGTCATATCTGTTGCAATAAAACCCGGAGCAACACAATTAACAGTAATCCCTCTGGATGCAACTTCTTGCGCAATAGACTTAGTAAAGCCGATCACACCTGCTTTAATCGCTGCATAATTCGACTGCCCTGGATTACCGATAGCTCCAACAACGGATGTTATATTAACAATACGACCAAAGCGCTCTTTGATCATCGAACGCAATACTCTTTTGGTTAGCCGAAAAATTGGCTTTAAATTAGTTTCATATACGGCATCCCACTCTTCTTCTTTCATACGCAAAACTAAATTATCTTTTGTAATACCGGCATTATTTACCAAGATAGCCAGTGAACCATAATCATTTTTTATCCTTTCTAAAATTGCTTCGATGTGTTCAACCTGACAAACATCTAATACATAACCCTGCCCTTTAATGCCTTTTTCTTTAAACCGAGCAGAAATCTTATCCGCAGAAGTTTGCTGCGTTCCAGTTCCAATGATCGTATACCCCTTGGCACCTAAACAATCAGCAATAGCCAAACCTAAACCTCGAGATGCACCCGTTACCAACGCTATCTTTGAATCACTCATACTAACTTCCCTAATGCTGTAAAAAATGGTTGTGCTGGAATAGGAGGCTTCATGCGCTTAGCCAATCCCGTTAATACATTACCTGGCCCGCACTCCACCACTTGCTCCACGCCGTAATCAGCAAGCTTCAACATACATTCTACAAAGCGAACCGGACTCACTAATTGAGCTACCAAAACTTCTCTCATTGATACTGAATCGCTGTGCGTTAACACATCATAATTATGCAGTACAGGAATAGATGGCGGAGTGAATTCTATTTTTTCCAACAATAGAGAAAATGCCCTTGCAGCAGGAGCCATGAGTGGACTGTGCGATGCAACCGATACATCTAATTTCTTCACCAGTTTAGCGCCGGCTTCTTTCGCAGCAGTCACTATTTCATGAATCGCTAAATCATCACCTGAAACCACAACTTGACCCGGTGAGTTATAATTCGCCGGAGAAACCTCACCATTCGTAATTGATGCACACATCTCTATAATTTGTTCATCGGCTAAACCCAGAATAGCTGCCATCGCACCAGGCCGTTTTTCACCGGCCGACTGCATGAGCTCACCGCGCTTTTGAACGAGCTGAATTGCTGTTTCAAAATCAATCGCACCCGCACAAACCAAGGCACTCCACTCACCCAAACTATGCCCAACCATGACGGCAGGCGCTTTGTTCCCTACAGATAACCAGTACTGATAAAAAGCAACCGAAGTCAAGAGTAACGCTGGCTGGGTATAAGCTGTTTGATTCAGCTGATTTTCTGAATCACTTTCAATCAGTGCATACAGATCGTAGGCTAAAACATTACTAGCCCTGTCACACAAATCCTTTGTTATTTTTGCAGTGCTTAATTTTCCTAACATGCCAACGGATTGGGAGCCCTGTCCTGGAAAAATCATCGCTTCAATCATGTTCACACCTCTTAATAAATCAGTAAGGCAGCGCCCCATGCCAAGCCAGCGCCAAAAGCCTCTAACAATAAAGTTTGTCCTCTGACAATCGTGTTATTTCTAATCGCATGATCAAGAGCCAACGGAATTGACGCAGCTGATGTATTCCCGTGATCTGCTACAGTCAGCACCACTCGCTCCATCGGGAGATTTAATTTACGCGCTGTAGCTGCAATAATGCGAAGATTAGCCTGGTGTGGGATCAACCAATCAATATCTGATTTTTTCATACCCGCTTCTGCGAGTACCTGCTCAACAACTTCACCTAGTTTTGTAACTGCAATTTTAAAAACTTCATTGCCACGCATATTTATCAGCAAATTAGCCTCTTTATCCCAAATTGGATTATTTGCATAGAGCACGTTATCGTAATGACCATCTGCCCGCAAAACTGTTTTAATAATGCCTTTTTCTGCACTGGACTCAAGAACAACCGCACCCGCTCCATCACCAAATAACACACAAGTTGAACGATCAGTCCAGTCCACCATTTTTGTTAACGCATCAACACCAATAACCAACCCATACTGAATAGAACCGGACTTAATGAATTGGTCTACAACACTCATCGCATAAATAAAACCTGAACAAGCAGCATTCACATCAAATGCCGCACATTCTGTCTTAATGCCGAGCCCTTTTTGAACCAAACAAGCAACCGATGGAAAGTAAAAGTCTCCAGTCGCAGTTCCTACTACAATCATTCCTATATCTTCTGGATTTAATCCAGCTGCCTTGATGGCTCGACGTGCCGCTTCTGTTGCCATACTCGCTGTGGTGTCGCTACTCTGACCAATGATTTGACGCCTTTCAACACCCACTCGTTTTTTTATCCACTCATCCGTGGTATCCACTAGTTTCTCTATATCTGCATTCGTGAGTGTTCGCTCTGGGAGGTAACTCCCTGTTCCACGTATTTTTGAATACATATTATTCCTGTGGTTCTCTATTCAAAATTTCATCGACTCGATCCTTCAACAAAAAAGGAATATTGACCTTGGCCTGCTTAATTGCTTCCTCTAAAGCAAAGGTAAAGCCACGAACAGACGTGCCACCATGGCTTTTAATCACAACACCATTTAGTCCTAAAAAACAGGCACCGTTGTATTTATCGGGATCCATCCGTCTACGAGCTCGTAAAAACAACGGTTTACACAAAAACGCCATCGCTTTCGTCCGCCAATTCTCCATCACAACAGCCTTCAACTGATTTTTAAGAAAATGCACGACCCCTTCTGCTGTTTTTAAGGCCACATTACCCACAAAACCATCACAAACAACGATATCAACTTCTTCACAAAACAACCGATCCCCTTCCACAAAACCGACATAATTAAGGGCCTTTTCTTTCGACAACAAGATTGCTGCGGCTTTTATAATTTCATTCCCCTTAATTTCTTCGACCCCAACATTCAACAGGGCAACTCGCGGTGCTGGCTGTTCATTAATGGCTGAAACAAGAACCGAAGCCATAACCGCAAATTGATATAGATTTTCTGCACTAGAATCTACATTAGCACCCAAATCGAGCATGTAAGTGATGTGTTTTGTATTGCTAGGAAATCCTGAAATAATCGCTGGACGATCAATACCTGGCAACATTTTTAGAACAAAACGAGCTGTGGCCATTAAAGCACCGGTGTTTCCAGCACTGACACAAGCCATTGCACGGCCTTCCTTCACTTGATTAATGGCCAAACGCATAGATGATCTTTTTTTATTGCGCAAAGCAGCAGCTGGAGGCTCATCCATTTTAACGACTTGTTCCGCATGCATCAGTTCGATATTGAGATATTCATTCAGATTACGGGGCAAGCGAGCTCGCATACCTGACTCGTCTCCCACTAAAATATAATGTACAGCTTTGTTTTTCTTGGCGCTCTCTATAACAGCAGGCATGACCAAATCCAATCCCTGGTCTCCTCCCATTGCATCCACTGCAATCGTAATCGGAGTCATCTAGGCGTTACTCGTCTTCTTCGTTATTTTCAGGCTTAACAATAATTTGCTTGCCTCTATAAAAACCTTTGGGTGTGACATGATGTCTAAGATGAACTTCTCCGGTTACTGGATCGTTACTTAACTGTTGTGCTTTTAGCGCATCATGTGATCGACGCATGTCTCTTCTAGAGCGTGTCTTTCTATTCTGTTGAACGGCCATGCCTGCCCTCCTAATCAAATCGTAATGGTCATATGTCAGAAAGCGGCCATATTAGCCCCAACCCCCATCTCTGTCAATTAGAACGTATAGTGCTCGAGGGCTCAATGAAGCTAAAAACCGAATGTTTTTTCTAACAGCTCATCTTATTCAGAAAAAATAGCTGCCTGTGGCAACTGACGCAGTTTATCCCATATCGGATCCGGCAATGCACACGTATTTAAGTGTCTTAACTCATCGTTGTTAAACACAAGCATGGCTGCATGAAGGAAAAGCTGATCCGAGAAGCACTCTTTCATCCTCTGATTCAATTTTATATCTCCGTATTTTCTGTCCCCTAGTATCGGACACCCCTCTGCGGCTGCATGAACCCGTATTTGATGGGTTCTCCCTGTTTCTGGTAAAGCCCATAACAAACTACGATCTGCCAGCACCAATTGTGGGACAAAACGCGTACGTGCAAATTGCCCACCTTGCTCATCAACGACAACCATTCGCTCACCATTGCGACCATTTATGCGTGACAGGCGATGTTCAACGAAACGCTCTCCGCCTTTCCAGGCACCCTTTACCCATAAATAATAACCTTTCTGAACCTGACGCTCTCGAAAGACAGCATGTAGTTTCTTCAGGGTTACTCCCTCTTTTGCCAGCACCAATAATCCAGAAGTATCTCTATCCAATCTGTGTACTAGCTCCCACTCTTGGCCAAAATGATCCGACGCTTTTATGTTTTCAATTAGCCCCCTCTCAATACCCGTACCCGCATGAACAGGCATACCTGCTGGCTTATTGATAACCATAATATCTGGGAGCCTGACTAGAATATGCTCATTAATGGCGTTAACCCAACGTTCAGAAGGTGGCATGACTCCCTTTTTATCCCTTAGCTGAATCGGGGGAATACGAACTTGCTGCCCCTGCGTGAGTCGATGCGTCTGTTTTATACGCGAACCATTAACGCGTACCTCACCTTTACGAATCGCCTTATATACCCGACTCTTAGGGACGCCTTTGAGATAGGCTAACAAAAAATTATCTATCCGCTGATTATCTTGAGCTTTAGAAACCTCAACTACTGACGCTTTCAAGACACTCACCTCACTTAGTCACTTTAATTCACCAAAATACTAACACATATCGAAAATGATTGCGGTATATTCGAAAGCCTGATATAGTGTCTAGCGTGCTTGAAATATGCGGTATATTATTGATTTTAATATTTTATTCGCGGGTATCAATGAGCACATGATTTTAATTAAGCGCTCCCCAATGCCTTTGATAGCGGGAAGCAAGCAGACAAGAAATACGACAAAGATGACTGTTTTATGATTGTAAGTCATCGCTTTTTTTTGCTGGCGAACCTACACGTGTGTGGTTGAGCGCCTTGACAATAGGTTTTTGACAATGAAGATGTTAATCAACGCTACACAGCGTGATGAGTTACGCTCCGTAACGATCAGCAGCAGCAATAAGCTCATGAACTATGATGTGGATACCCCTCAACAAGAGCAAAAAAAGTCTAATATTTACAAAGCAGTTATTACTAGCATCGAACGCAGCTTAGGTGCATTGTTTGTTAATTTTGGGAGCGAACGAACTGGTTTTTTACCATTTACCAATATCTCTCCCGAATACTACAACCAAGATTTTAAAAACGATCGCAATCCTGATTTACACAAACTTTTTAAACTCGGGCAAGAGCTCGTTGTGCAAGTTGAAAAAGATGAGCGTGGCAATAAAGGTGCTGCATTGACAACATACATTAGCCTAGCGGGTTCTTATTGTGTTTTAATGCCCAATAACAGCCGAGGTGGAGGAATATCACGCCAAATTGAAGGGAAGGAACGTGAAAATCTACAGGAAAAAATTGCAAAACTCGATACTCCTGAAGGCATGGGAATTATTGTTCGCACAGCCGGAGTTAATCGAAGTACTGAAGAATTAAATTGGGACCTAAAAATACTCTTGCGCTACTGGGATGCCATCAAACAAGCAGCAGTTGCTAAACCAGGACCTTACCTGATTCACCAAGAAAGCAACGTCGTCTTACGTAGTGTACGTGATAACCTACGCGAAGAAATCACTGAAGTTATTATCGACGACAAAGAAGCTTTTCAAGAAGTTCATGATTATGTGCGCTTAATTCGACCCGATTTTCTAGACCGTATCAAATTACATGAGGGCCCTACACCTCTTTTTAGTCAATATCAAATTGAAAGCCAAATTGAAATGGCTTATGAACACGAAGTAGAGCTGCCTTCTGGCGGATCTATTGTGATTGACCACACAGAAGCGCTCGTCTCGATCGATGTCAACTCTGCTCGCGCTACAAAAGGTGGAAACATTGAAGAAACAGCGCTGCAAACGAACCTTGAAGCTGCAGAAGAAATTGCCCGCCAACTACGCATTCGCGACCTAGCCGGCTTGATTGTCATCGATTTTATCGACATGACCCCGATGCAAAATAGGCGTGAAGTTGAAAATTGCTTACGTGATGCTCTGAAAATGGATCGAGCAAGAATTCAAACAGAGCGAATCTCTCGTTTTGGCCTACTTGAAATGTCAAGGCAGCGCCTACGCAGAGCATTGAGCAAAACAGTTAAAGAAGTTTGCCCTCGTTGCAAAGGGCAAGGCATGGTTTTATCGATTGAGTCATTGGCAAGCACGATTATTCACCGAATTGAGCAACAACTCGCAAAAGCAGGTGGTCCTTTGAATTTTACGATTCATGCGCCAACCGCCTTAGCAACTTACCTGATAAATGAACGTAGAGCCTGTATTTCGATGCTGGAATTAAACGGAGCGACAAAAATAGCGATTATTCCAAATCAATACATCGAGACACCGGACTACACGCTTCAGACCAGTGACATCAGCTTAGACGGTGGTCAAAATACACCTAGCTATGAAAAAATAAAACAAGCTAAACCAGGGCAAATAAGTAGAAACCATAAACAGACGATAAAGACTTTTGACGAACCTATTATGAATCAATATCTCACTATGCCCGATGCTCCACCGAGTATTGCTGGCAGCGGAACTGGTTTATTTAAGCGCTTAATTACTCGGATGTTTGGCGAGGAGAGAACACCCGAACCAGACGCATTGTCTACAACTAGACAGACTGAAAAACTACAAAAACCAACCGCCCAACCGAAAGAAAAGGCAACTTCAAAAAACGCACTGGCATCATCAGACCGCAAATCAAGTCAGTGTCGCAATAAAAATGATCACAACAATCTAGACAGAGATGCGTTACCGATCCCATCAACTACCCGTAAAGTAGAAGACAGATCAAATACGAGACGTTCACCAAAAAATATGGAGCAAAATAAAACTCGACGTGGCTCTCGAGGTGGGTCTCGAAATAGTCCAGAAAGAGGCCCTGAACCGGAACTCACTAAAACACTCAACCAAACTTCTCCTAGCCAATCTCAATTCATACCTGAGGCTACAACACCGGATAAACCAGTCATAACGCACAACACACCCATTATTGAAACGGCAGTAGAAATCTCACCAGAAAAAAAACAACGACGAACATTAAGTAGCGCCAAGCAACCTACTGCAACCGCTAGTCGATCTACGGGTACCAAAAAACCAACTCGAGCAGCGACGAACCCAACGAAACGAATTAAACGTGATTAATGTGTTTTTGTAGAAACTATCCTTGATCTACAATGGGCATCTTTATGCTCACCGAGAATTACAAGATGAGCCTGTCCTCTATTGCTAATGACTTCAGTAACATGCTCCAAAGCATGCAATACAACGCTACTTTTGTCAGTGCCCTTATTTTAACTGCGTTGATTATTCATATTATTAATTGCTGCTTTAAAAATAAACTCCATCTATTAGGAATCATACCGAGAAAAGCCTATGGATTACCTGGGCTAGTCTTTGCACCTTGGCTACATGGCTCATTTTCACATTGGTTTATTAACTCCTTATTCTTTTTTATATTAGCATCTATGGCACTCATGTTAATCAGTCAACTCGCCTTTGTTTATTTGTGCTTATATATCTCAATCGGTAGCGGCTTGTTAACCTGGATTTTTGGTCGACGCGCTATCCATATCGGAGGAAGCGGTGTCGTCATGGGGTTATGGGGGTTTTTGTTGATGAATGCGGCTCGCAACCCCTCTTTCATGACAGTTGCTATTGGTGTAGTTGTATTTTATTTTCTAGGCAACCTAGTTGCTAACATCATCCCGAAAAATGATAAAAGCTCCTGGGAGGCTCACTTATTTGGTGCCCTAGCTGGCGTCACTGCTTTCTGGCTACCTGGACTAATGACACCACTCTAGTTTTCACTAAGACTGCACCAACTTCCGGCATTCCTCGGTTGCATAGATAAACTTTCTCAAGCAACCTTCTTCTTAAAAGCGAGCAGGGATGCTAACCCATCGCGTTATACTTCCCTGTTTTAAAAAAAGAAACGAGATGACACTTCAGCATTTAAACTCA
>JBIKMG010000085.1:0-2929 GCA_044359385.1 Coxiellaceae bacterium | reverse complement strand
TGAGGATGATAAAATTGCGGCTATCGCAATCCGCATGACTTTGACAAAGCTGGGATGCCAAGTAGACTGGGCCCAGTCAGGAGAAGAGGCATTGGAGAAGTCAGTTACCCATGACTACAGCCTGATTTTCATGGACATTGGATTGCCTCAGAAATCCGGAATTGAGGTGACACGAGAAATTAGGGGTTTGAGAGAGAAGAAAAAAGCAGGAGTACCGATTATTGCGTTAACCGGCCATGCTCGTGGAAAGATTCGCAAAGTCTGCTTAGATGCCGGCATGCAACAGGTTCTTTCTAAACCTGCGACACCAGAAGACTTGAGAAAAGCATTGGATTATTTTTCAGCGATGTAGTTGCGCGCTAATAATCAGAACGATATAGTAATCAAATCACTTCAGGATTTTTTCACCAATGAGTAAAAAATTAGATGTCGTCGATGACATTGTTATTATCGGCGCAGGATTTGCTGGCGCTTTCACTGCAAAACAGATCATAACCGAAACCACACGAAACGTAAGGCTCATGGATTCCTTGGATAAGGTACTTCCTGACGGAGGTACGAGCGCTAACCAATGCTTTAAACTGCACACCGGTATGCATTATGCAGGCCATTTGGAAACCGCCATTCAATGCTTAAGAGATTCGATAGAATTTGCAAGAGAATTACCTGACTGTATTCTCGGGGCTGAAGATAACTCGCTTCCTTGGCGGCGTGGGCGCCATTATGTCATGTCAAACTCTCTTTTTAACGCAGAAGAGGTTGAAAAGATTGCCGAGGCTTTAAAAGCCGAATATGCTTCATCAATTCAGAAAGACGAGAGAAATAGGGTTTTTGGTGACCCTGAAGATTTCATACGCGAACTAAATCGAGATGAATACAGCTATATTCCTGATGCTATTTCTCAATTCGATACACCGAAAGAAGGCCAAGCTCTCGCGCGAGATACGAGCACATCATCCGCACATATTACTCTAGCAATCGAAACTCCAGAGTCTCAAATTGATCTCAACAAGCTAAGGGTGCACTTACAAACTGAACTTAGGGCTAGTGAAAAATTTATTTTTTTCCCCCATCACGAGGTTAAACACATACGATTTGAACCCGATAGTTTAAATTACTTACTAGAAGTTTATGACTCAATCTCCAGACAAATGAAACTTATCCGCACAAAGGCTATTATTAATTGCTCTTGGCAAAACATAGAGAAACTAGATCAAGATCTGGGGTACTCCGTGCCGGACGATGGAATGATTGGTACTCATAGAGTAATTCGTATCAAAGCGAGTCTACTAATTGAACTTCCTAAAGACCTGCGAAACATCAATACCTGTATCTTCTCTGTCGGCCCCCACTGCTCGATTACAAACTTGGGGAATGGTACAGCAATTGCTACCTATGAGCCCGTCACAAATGTAGGTAGTTACGAGCCAGGACCCAATCCCGAATTTAGCAACCCCTTGCTTCATGAGGTTATAGGAAAACAGCTAACACCTAAAGAAGGTGCCGGAGCTCAGTTGGCTGCGGGTATTATGACAGGCGTGGCTTGCTATGTTCCAGGGCTTCGAGAGGCAACGGTTCTGGAAGTACACGTTGGCTACGTTAAGATGTTCACAAATCAAGGTGAAAACTACAGCCTTAGCGAAAAAGAAAGCTCGATACACCAACGGATAGAAAATGGCCTTGAGGAAGTTGGGTTAGCATACCTAAGAAACGCAGCAATGAAGATGACCTACTCTCTCAATAATGCAAAGAGAATCGTAGAGGCAATTGAAAAACAGCTGTTTTTGCGTGAAAAATTAGAGCGCGCTATAGCCGATGTAAGAGATGTACTCGACAAACCCGCTTATTCCTCTTTAAACAAAGTAATCAAAGACACGGCTTTGTTTCATTCATTTCGAGAATTTATATTGTCAAATATCAAACACGGCCTTGATCATCCTAAACCCAGTGAAGAGGATATTGCCCCCAAAAAAGGTAAACAACCTCACCTGAGCAAAGAAGATATCGCTACAGAAATTGGCAACCAAATGTGTACTAAACAAGCGCTGCTGGTATCTTTAGTAAAAACCTGCCAAACCAGGAATAAACAGAAGCATAACAAAAAAAGAGTCGTCAACTCTTTAAGCATCTTATTCAAAAAAAGAAATGGAATGCAGGTTGGGGGCTCGCCCCTTTCTAGAAGCGGCTACCCTATAGTGTGAATAAATGAAGAACAACTTAAATGAAGATGCTCTTTTTGAAATTATCAACAACGTGCCTCACTATATTTTTTGGAAAGGACCGGACCTAGTTTTCCGCGGTTGCAACAAGGAATTTTTAAACCAATTTAATTTCAAGAGCCAAAATGAGATCATTGGAAAAAAAGACGAAGATTTATTTGATTGGGGCCCAGAGTTACACGAAAAATATCGAAACGATGATTTATGTGTGATAAAAACCGGTGAATCGAAGCTGAACTATGAAGAAAAACAAAAACAACTGGATGGGTCCATCCGAACGCTTCTCGTGAGCAAAGTTCCATACTATGACAAAAATAAAAATATTGTAGGCGTTTTGGGAATCTATACAGACATTACCGAAAAAAAGAACCAAGAAAATGAGCTTAAAATAGCAAAAGCAAAAGCGGAGGTTGCAAGTCACGCCAAATCTGAATTCATCGCCAACATGTCGCATGATTTACGCACGCCGATGACGGGACTTTTGGGGATGTTAAATAATTTATTATTTGCGACCGAGGATGTGAGTAAAGCGATAACATCCGGTGAGTCGCTGACAAAAGAAAAACTTCATTTCATCCTGAACGATCTGGTAAAAACCGTCGAGTACACCGCGAGCCTGGCAAAAGAATCCGCCACCAATCTGAATCAGCTCCACAATGACATTTTAGACAACATTGAGCTGGAGTCAGGAAAGACTAAAGAAACACCGA
>JBIKMG010000013.1:0-37150 GCA_044359385.1 Coxiellaceae bacterium | reverse complement strand
TCAGTCAAGGAGTTGCGTTCAATTGGTATTCAAGCAGATATTTTGATTTGTCGTTCAGAAAAACCATTATCCGAGCAGGATCGAAAAAAAATTGCGTTATTTACGAATGTACAAGAAGAAGATGTGATTGGTTTATCGGATGTGAGTAGTATTTATGAGATACCGATTATTTTGCGTGATGAAGGTGTTGCTGATCGAATCTGTGAAAAACTCAGACTATCCGCTAAACAGCGGCCAGATTTATCCGACTGGCAGAAAGTAGTTAATGTGCATAAGAATGCCACAGAGGAAGTAACCGTTGGGATGGTTGGAAAATATATTGATTTAGAAGATGCATACAAGTCCTTAAATGAGGCATTAACCCACGGTGGGATTCATAATAGCGCACGTGTTAAAATTCGTTATATCGATTCAGAAGAGTTAGAAAAAATAGGCGTAGAATCACTGCGGTCGTGTGATGCCATATTGGTTCCAGGTGGTTTTGGAACGCGAGGTATTGAGGGAAAGATATTGGCTGCGGAATATGCACGTGAAAATCGAGTTCCCTTTTTAGGAATTTGTTTAGGCATGCAAGTGGCTATCATTGAATATGCACGTCATAAGGCACAGCTTCGAGCAGCGAATAGTACGGAGTTTGATCCAGAAACACCTTACCCAGTTGTTTCTTTGGTGAATCAATGGGTGACCTCTTCTGGAAAGGTTGAGCGACGTGGTGCAGATACAGATTTGGGAGGGACCATGCGTTTGGGTGGTCAACCTTGTCGCCTATTAGTCAATTCTAAGGTGCGTGAGCTATATGGGGAAGATATCATTATAGAGAGACATCGTCACCGTTATGAAGTTGATCCAGATTTTGTGGAGCGTTTGACTGTCGCGGGTTTAGTTGTTTCTGGACGATCAATTGATGGGCGGCTCGTAGAAATGATTGAGTTGCCCGACCATCCTTGGTTTATTGCGAGTCAGTTTCATCCAGAATTCACATCAACACCGCGAGATGGACATCCCTTGTTTATCAGCTTCATCCAAGCGGCGATGGCGCAAAAAAAGCGTACCCATGTAGAAAAGACAGTTAAGCCATAACTCAAGGAGTATCATGAACTTTTTATTTGCAAACAAAGAAGATCGATTAAGGGCCCCCTTTTTTTTGATTGCTGGCCCTTGTGTCATCGAAAGTGAATCCTTGGTGATGCAGGTTGCAGAACACATGAAAGGTGTGACAGAAAAATTGGGCATTCGCTATATTTTTAAGGCATCTTATGATAAAGCAAACCGCTCTTCTGGCACGAGCTTTCGAGGTCTTGGTTTAGATGAAGGCTTGCGCATATTAGAAAAAGTAAAGACTGAGCTTGGTTTGCCAATTTTGACAGATGTTCATGAAGATACGGTGATGGACGCGGTTGCTAGTGTCGTCGATGTTTTGCAAACACCGGCTTTTCTTTGTCGGCAAAGTAACTTTATAAAACGTGTTTCAGCGACTGGGAAGCCAGTTAATATTAAAAAGGGTCAATTTTTAGCGCCTTGGGATATGCAGCATGTGGTTAACAAAGCGCGATCTACGGGAAATGAAAAAATCCTGGTTTGCGAACGAGGAGTGAGTTTTGGTTATAATAACTTAGTGGTGGATATGCGTTCATTGGCAATTATGCGAAAAACGGGGGCGCCAGTCGTTTTTGATGCGACACATTCGGTTCAGCAACCCGGTGGATTAGGCAGCTGTTCAGGTGGATCACGTGAATACATTCCAGTATTAGCACGAGCTGGCGTTGCGGCAGGTATCAGTGGTTTGTTCATGGAAACACATCCGATGCCAGAAAAGGCATTAAGCGACGGACCGAATTCTATGCCATTGGATAAAATGGAAGAGTTATTAACGCAATTGGTACAAATAGATCGTATTGTCAAAGAGTCAAAATTTTTAGAGGAAAGTCTAGTTGGAGAGTTGGATGAGTAAAATTGAAAAAATTGAAGGGCGAGAAATTTTAGATTCCCGAGGCAACCCTACCGTTTCGGTTGAGGTGACGCTCGCTTCTGGTGTTAAAGCAACTGCAGCAGTTCCTTCTGGTGCATCGACAGGTCTTCGTGAAGCGGTCGAATTACGAGACGGTGATCCGCTTCGCTATGCAGGTAAGGGTGTTTTAACAGCAGTTTCAAATGTGAACGGACCTATTGCTGATGCAGTATGTGGTCAAGCAGTGACGAAACAGCGAGAAATAGATCAAATTATGTTGGATTTAGATGGAACGTTATTCAAAAAAAATTTGGGTGCTAATGCGATTTTAGGTGTTTCGTTGGCGGTGGCTTGTGCTGCAGCACGTGAAAGTCGGGTCCCACTGTATGCGTATTTGGGCGAGAATGGGCCACAGGTTTTACCGGTTCCGATGGTGAACATTATCAATGGAGGCGCCCATGCAAATAATAATCTAGATGTGCAAGAGTTTATGATTATTCCTGTGGGAGCACCTAGTTTTTCTGAAGGCCTGCGTTATAGCGTGGAAGTGTTTCATAGTTTGAAAAAATTGCTAGCAGCGTCCAACCATACGACAGCTGTGGGAGATGAAGGAGGTTTTGCGCCCAATTTATCGAGTCACGAAGAGGCGTTTGCCTTGTTGATGCAGGCGATTGAAGGGGCTGGTTATGAGCCGGGTAAAGAAGTGTGTTTAGCAATTGACTTTGCGAGTAGTGAGCTATACCGAGAGGGTTCGTATTACGTCGGTGGTGAAAAAATGAATGCGTCTGATTTGGCTTCTATGATATCAAATTGGACGAGCCGATATCCGTTGATTTCGGTAGAAGATGGTATGGCGGAAGAGGATGAAGCCGGTTGGCAAGAGTTGACACGGCGGTTAGGTCATAAAATTCAGTTGATTGGAGATGATAATTTTGTGACACAAGCACGTTATTTGGAACAGGGGATACAAAATAAAATTGCCAATGGTATTTTGATTAAGCCGAATCAGGTCGGTACATTAACTGAAACCTTAGCAACGATTGCGCTTGCAAAGCGTGCGAACTATGCATGCGTTATTTCGCATCGGTCGGGTGAAACGAGTGATCCGACGATTGCAGATTTAGCGGTTGCCACTGCTTCGGGTCAAATTAAAACGGGTTCAGTTTGTCGTTCTGAACGGGTAGAAAAATATAATCGCTTATTAAAAATAGAGTTAGAGTTGGGAAAAAATGCGCGTTATTGGGGGCGCAGTGTTTTTATGAAAGAGTCTGTTTAACTCTTATGAAATGGATTTTTGTACTTTTGTTAGGGTTGCTTTTGATACTGCAATACCAGCTGTGGCTTGGCGACAAAGGCTTTATTGCTAGCCATCGATTGAAACAAAAAATAGAAAAGGTAGAGGTAAGTGCTGTCAAGCTTCAGAAAAAAAATGAATCGTTGATGGATAAAATTAAGCGACTAAAAACAGACCCAGAATTAGTTGAAGGTTATGCTCGGCAAGATTTAGGTATGATTAAGAAAGGAGAGGTGTTTTACCGCTTGGATGGATTAAAAAAAGGAGAGTGATGGTGGTTTTTATTCTACTTTCAAATGACGATGGTGTGTATGCACCGGGTTTGAAAACCCTGCAACAAGCATTGAAAAAGATGGCAGAGATTAAAACATTTGCCCCGGATAGAGATCGCAGTGGCGCCAGTAACTCACTTACCTTATCGATGCCAATTCGAACACAACAGATTGAAGAAGATGTGATTAGTGTTCAAGGTACCCCAACGGACTGTATTCACTTAGCTTTAACGGGTTTATTACAAAAACAACCAGATATGGTGATCTCAGGAATCAATTCCGGCTCTAATATGGGTGACGATGTTTGGTATTCCGGTACTGTAGCTGCTGCTGTTGAGGGGCGATTCTTGGGGTTGCCTTCTATTGCTGTTTCTTTAACGGGAAAGCCACCGTTTAATCATTACGATACGGCAGCTAGGGTTGTTCAAGATTTAGTGAGACATATTCTCGTTAATCCATTACCCGCTGAAACTATTTTAAATGTGAATGTCCCTCCGCTTCCCTACCAGGAACTAAAGGGAATCGCGATCACTCGGTTGGGAACACGGCATAAAGCACAACCGTTGATTTCCAGATTAGATCCCCGAGGACATCCGGTTTATTGGATCGGTCCAGCTGGCGAAGAGCATGATTCGACGGAAGGAACCGATTTTGCAGCAATTAGAAACGGCAAGGTTTCCATTACGCCATTGCGTGTTAATTTAACGCGAGAAGAGATGCTAGATGAATTGACGAATTGGGTATCCGGGTTAAAGGAGCCGCAGTGAAGCGGCTACTAAATTGCAGTTGCTGTTTAGGTTTCGGATTGCTTTTGCTCATTATCTTATC
This sequence comes from Coxiellaceae bacterium, assembly GCA_044359385.1. Taxonomy (GTDB): domain Bacteria; phylum Pseudomonadota; class Gammaproteobacteria; order JAJRRL01; family JAJRRL01; genus JBIKMG01. Next base: position 32,808 of record JBIKMG010000013.1, on the reverse strand, counting down.
TTTGATTTCCTGTGGTAGATCACATCCAGCACCTGTAATTGATGCGTGGAAGCAGCTCAGGGCGAGTGCTTATCGTGTGCAGCGAGGGGATACGTTGTATTCCGTCGCCTTTGCCTTTGGCTTGGACTATGGGGACATTGCTACCTGGAATCATTTGCATCCACCGTATGTTCTTAAAGTAGGTGATGTATTGATAATGAAAAAAGTGAACAATACGTCATTGGTTTCGCGATACCAATCCGTTTTGAGCCCGACAAAAAAATCAAAATTCAGTGTTAATTATCGGGTTAATAACGCCAATCGGGTAACGGTAAGTCAGTCTAGGGTGAGTCAGTCCATTGAGTGGCAGTGGCCAGTAAAAAGTAAGGTATTACAAGAATTTACAGGTGTTTATGGACGCTCGCAGGGGATTGATTTGGCGGGTTTTAAAGGGCGTTCTGTGTATGCCTCAGCATCGGGTTTGGTTGTGTATAGTGGTACTGGGGTGCGTGGTTATGGAAAGCTTGTTATAATTAAGCACTCTGAGGAGTACTTGAGTGCATATGCGTACCTGAGCGAATGTTTTGTCCATGTTGGTGAGTGGGTCAAAGCAGGTCAGCGTATTGCTGCGATGGGGTTAGACAACTATGGACAGGTTAGGTTGCATTTTGAGCTTCGGCAAAAAGGTAAACCGGTTAATCCACTGCGGTACTTGCATTCAGTATAGGTCGGAAACTGTCATCAGTTAGGGAAGACAATGACAAAAGTAACAAATAAAAAAGAGCGAGTAATCGTTTCTAATTCAGCTCAATCGGGTTATGAAGATCATGGTGTATTCTTTTTAGGTTCTGAAAAAGAAAAAAAGAAAAAAAAGAAAAAAGATAAAATCGATTCAGTGCCTGCGCGCTCTGAGTCTTCAGTCGATAGAAGCTTAGATCCGACCCAAATGTATATGCGAGAAATAGGCTATGTTCCTTTGCTCACAGCAGAAGAGGAAAAAAAGTTAGGTCGGCTAGTGCAGGCAGGTGATGCGGGTGCGCGTAAAAAAATGATTGAGGCCAATTTACGATTAGTAGTGAAAATAGCACGTTATTATTGTAATAGAGGCTTACCTTTTCTTGATTTAATTGAAGAGGGTAATTTGGGTTTAATGCACGCGGTTAAAAAATTTGATTCAGAGCGCGGATTTCGGTTTTCAACGTACGCCACTTGGTGGATTCGCCAAACTATTGAACGCTCAATCATGAACCAAAGTCGTTCTGTTCGTTTGCCAGTTCATGTGATTAAAGAGTTAAACATCTATTTGCGTGCCGCAAAAAAATTAACGCAAGAATTGGATCATGAGCCTACTTCAGAAGAGATTTCAGAGTTAGTGGATAAACCACTGGACGATATTCAGCGGATGATGAGCTTTGTTTCTGACTCGTCTTCTATAGATACACCGCTGTCTACAGATAATAATCGCTCATTGGCGGATATCATAGCGGATGAAAATAATATTGATCCATCGAGCATGATCCATGAATCGGATTTGCAAGAGTGCGTCCTGCGATGGATGAATCTGTTACAACAGCGAGAGCGGGAAGTGATCATGCGACGTTATGGCTTGGGTGAGTATGTTCCCTCAACATTGGAAGCAGTTGGTATGGCAATCGGTTTAACTCGAGAACGTGTGCGCCAGATACAAGTTTCTGCTGTGACTAAATTAAAATCAATTATTGGCAAAGAGGGTTTTCAGCTGAGAGATGCAGAGCAGTAGTTTTTTTTGCGCAATAGAAAAGGAGCCTCGGCTCCTTTTTTCATAAAATAGCCAGTAGCACTATTTTTTCTTGGCGATTTTCTCTTTGATGCGTGCTTTGCGTCCACGTAAATTGCGTAGATAGTAGAGTTTTGCACGACGCACATCACCGCGGCGTTTAATGGAGATACTCTCTATGAGAGGGCTATGAGTTTGAAAAACACGCTCTACGCCTTCGTTGTGAGAAATTTTTCGAACGGTAAATGCACTGTTTAGGCCACGGTTTCGTATCGCAATAACGATGCCTTCGTAGGCTTGTAGACGTTCACTTTCTCCGTCAATAACTTTAACTTGAACAATGACTACGTCGCCAGGTTTAAAGTCAGGAATATCCTTTTTCATTTGCTCTGCTTCAATAGCAGCAATAATCTTATTTTTCATTTGTATCCTCATTTTCTGACAGAGGTGCGGGATACCTATCCGGCACATTCACAGAGTCTATGGCTGAGCACCTTTTTAACAGATCTGGACGTCGTTGCCAAGTGCTTTTTTTTCGTTGTTCGTGCCTCCAATGGGTAATAGCAGCATGATTACCACTCAATAGCACCCCAGGTACGGACAAGTCATCAACAATTTTTGGCCGAGTATAATGAGGATGATCCAGTAGGTTATCGACAAAGGAGTCTTGTTCGGCTGATTCCGCATCTCCGAGTACGCCTGGCAAACAACGGCTGATGGCATCAATCAATAACATGGCGGGTAATTCACCACCGCTGACTACAAAATCACCCATAGAGAGCTCCTCATCCACCAGGGTGTCAATGAGGCGCTGATCGACGCCCTCATAGCGGCTAGCAACTAAGATTATGCCGGATTGCTCTGCAAGTTCGCGTACTTTGGTATGTGTTAGTGGTTTGCCTTGTGGTGAAAGATGAGTAACTCGAGCGTTAGGTTGTTGAGCTTGCGCTGCTCGGATAGCATCGGCCACGGGCTGATAACACATCACCATTCCTGGGCCACCGCCATAAGGACGGTCATCCACGCGTTGATGAGGGTTTAGGCTAAAATCGCGAGGATTAAAGGAGGTGAGTTTGAGGCGGTTTTCTTCAAAAGCGCGCCCCACAATCCCGTGATTCAAGGCGCTAAACATCTCAGGCAGTAAGCTAATGACGCCAATGGAGAAGCAGTGAGTAGCTTCCGGGCGTTTATTCATGACCTAGTCGCTCCAGGGGGTCCCAATCTAAAGTTATGGTTCCTTCTGCTAGGTCGACATCGAGTACAACAGAGTCAACATAGGGTACTAGTAGTTCTTTTCCCTCCGGGAGGGTGACTATGATGACATCATTTGCGCCGGTTTCAAATAAGCTATCGACGACCCCGAGGGGGGTACCATTGGGTAATATGGCCTTCAGACCCGTTAACTCAGCCCAGTAGTGTTCACCTTTTTGAAGTGGAGGCAGGTCATTTTTAGGCATAGCGATTTGTAGTAGGCAGATTGCTTTAGCAGCCTCTGGAGTATCGATCCCCTTTATTTTGGCGATGAAGTGATTGCCGTGAGGGCGGAGATCCTCTAGCTGAACGGGCTTTTGCTTCCCCTGTGAGGTGATTAAAGTCCAGTTGCGGTAGTGGAGAATGTTGCTTGGGTTAGCGGTAAAGGATTGAATATGAAACCAACCACGAACTCCATAAGGTCGACCGCACTTTCCTATGGTAACAAGCGTATCTTTCATCAGTGGGTCCTAAAAAAACCGCCCAAGTGGGCGGCTTTGATCCATGAATAGGTCATGTTGTTGAGTCATTTTCGATAAAAAAGCAAGGGGGCATAAAGCTCGGTATGTCCTATGTTCACCGAAAATTTTGGGATCTTATTCGCTTTCTGCTTCAGAGGAAGTACCCTGATCTTCTTGGCTATTTTCTTCTATTTCTTTAGCGGCCTTTTTGGCATCTTCTTTGTTCTTTTTTGCCATTTTTGCTGCAGAGCTAGCAATTTGCTCGCGTTTAACTTCATTGCGAGTTGGACGGCTTATAGCGGGTTTGCCAGCAGCCGCTTTGTTTTCTTTGATAAGTTTGAGTACGCGTACAGTCGGTTTAGCGCCTAGATTGATCCAGTGCTCAATGCGATCTTGCGACAAACGAAGGCGCTCTTCTTTGCCGCGAGCCATGGGGTTAAACTGGCCTAATGCTTCAATCATGCGGCCATCACGTGGCATACGGGCATCGGCTACCACAATGTAGTAGTGAGGGTTTTTCTTGGACCCATGCCGGGCCAGTCGTATCTTAACCATTGGAAGTGTTTCCTCGTTGAATCAAAAAATAGTTAGCGTCAAGCGCTGGAGGCGCCATTCTACGCAAAAAAACATCAAGATGGAAGGTTTTTTCCAGTGAATTAATGGTTCTGACAGAATACTGGTTAACCTATTGTTTTTAATTGTTTTCCCCATTAAATCCGAACTTATCGAGTGTTCCAGGTGGCAATTGATTTTGCATATGGCGCAATCTTTTCTGCATTTTGTTACCTTTGAGCTGCTTCATGGTTTTCTCAATTTGGGTCAATGTTTTTATGAGTTTGTTGACGGTTTGTAGATCAGTTCCGGATCCTGCCGCCAAGCGACGTTTGCGAGAACCATTGAGAATGAGTGGAAAAAGCCGCTCTTGTGGCGTCATGGACTGGATAATGGACTCCATTTGTTTGGTTTTATCGTCATTCATTAAACCGGTGGGGTCTTTTGTCATTCCCGCAGGCATTTTCCCAAGGAGCTGCTTCATGTTGCCGAGCTTTTTCTTTTGCGAAAAAATATCGAGCAAGTCATTGAAATTGAAGCCTTTTCCTTTGAATACTTTCTTGGCCATTTTCTTAGCCTTCTCTTTGTCAATCGTTCTTTCAGCAGCTTCCACTAAATCAACAATATGGCTCATTCCCAATATTTTTTTAGCGATACGTTCGGGATTAAAGGGTTCAAGATCATCTATTTTTTCACCAACACCAACAAACTTAATGGATTTTCCGGTAATAACTCGCATGGATAAAGCAGCTCCGCCGCGTGAGTCGCCGTCTACTTTTGTGAGGATAATTCCAGTTAGGGGCAAGGCTTCGTGAAAATTTTTGGCGACATGGGCGGCATCTTGACCCGAGAGGCTGTCTACAACGAGTAAGGTTTCTACAGGTTCAGACTTTCGATGAATGTCCTTCAGTTCTGTCATGAGTGTTTCGTCAATGTGTAGTCGACCGGCAGTATCAATGATAAGGACATCAACAAATTGTTTTTTGCATTGAGCCACAGCATGGGCGGCAATTTTAATCGGGTTTTCTCGTGTTGTACTTTCAATCCATTGTGCGCCTACTTGTTCACTGAGAATTTTGAGTTGGTCAATGGCTGCTGGGCGGTAGACATCGGTAGAGACCAGGGCAACTGATTTTTTTTCCTTTTCGATCAAGTATTTAGCAAGTTTTCCCGCAGTGGTGGTTTTGCCAGAGCCTTGTAAGCCAGCCATTAAGATAATGGTGGGAGTCGCTTTATCTAGGTAAAGTGGCTGAAAATTGGCGCCAAGAATTTCGGTCAGTTCGTGTTGCACGATTTTAATGAAGGCTTCACCAGGACGAACTTTTTTGGCGATGCATTCACCTAAAGCGGATTTGCGAATTTGAGCAATCAAGTCCTTAACAACAGTCAGTGCGACATCGGCATCGAGCAAGGCAATGCGGATCTCTTTAAGTGCTTTTTTAATGTTGTCTTCTGTGAGTCGGCCTTTCCCTCGTAACTTATTCACAGAGTTAGATAGTTTTTCTGTTAATTGGCTAAACATGGGGTAGTTCCTCTTTGGCCAGATTCTATAAGCCTTAAAATTCTTGGAATTATACCCATTTTTGGCCAAAAGGATAGCATTCGGTAATCAGTCGTGGTGGGTTGAGAGTGAGGTGGCTGAGTGCAAAGCTTAACCTATTCTCAGGGGTTTAAATTGAAAAAAATCAGTATCGTTATCGCTACCGAGAAGTTTTTTGTGGTAGTAATCGCGGTATCATCTCCAGGAGCTTATTGTTATGCTGCTAGGCTGGGTTTATACGCACCGGGAGTTCCTGGGTTTTTAGTGTGAGGTTCCACAGATGCATGGATTGAGTTTGTTTGAATCGACGATCTTATTTGTCATTTTATTCTTATTGTCGGCATTTTTCTCAGGGTCCGAAACAGCGATGATGTCGCTTAATCGTTATCGTATTCGACACAGTGCTCGTAAGGGCGATCGTAGCGCAAAACAAATTATTGAGCTCTTAAAACGGCCTGATCGACTATTGGGTGTGGTTTTATTTGGTAATACGTTTTGCAATATATTCATTTCATCGATTGTTACGTTGGTTGTTGTTCACTACTACGGGGGGGTGGATCTATGGGCAGTCACCATTAGCTTAACGATAGTCATTCTTATTTTTGCAGAAACAGCGCCCAAAACGTTTGCGGCACTTTATCCCCATTGGTGTGCGAGAAACGTGTCACCGATTTTAGGGGTTTTGCTTAAGATCTTTTACCCGCTAGTTTGGTTAATTAATGCAGTAGCCAACGGGTTTTTGCGACTATTTGGGATGAAAATGAAGTATGCCAGGGATGAAAATTTGAGTAATGAAGAGTTAGGTACGTTGGTTCGAGAAACTTCAGGGCAGCTATCGAATCAATATCGGGATATGTTGCTTAGTATTTTGAGCTTGGAAAAGGTAGATGCTGGGGATATTTTGATTCCGCGTCATGAGGTGGTGGGAATTGATTTAGAAAAGTCGTGGCCTGAAATTAAAGAGCTTTTGCAGAAAACACGTTTTGGTTATTTACCCGTTTATCGTGACCATATTGATCGAATTGAAGGTGTGTTGCGTGTTCAGGATTTAGTGACATCAGCAGTGAGTCAAGATTTAAATAAAGAAAGTATTTTGAGTCATATGCGAGAGGCTTATTTTATACCGGAAAAAGCACAGCTATCGCAGCAATTGATTTATTTCCAGCACAAAAACGAACAAATGGGGCTGGTGGTGGATGAGTATGGTGATATTTTAGGTCTTATTACGATGCAAGACGTGCTTGAGGAAATTGTTGGGAAATTTGCAGGAAGTATGGCGCCAGCTGCCCAAATGTTAGAGAAAAAAGCAGACGGTAGTTACTTGATTAATGCACGAATTGGAGTACGAGATTTGAATCGGTTGCTCAGCTGGAGTTTGCCGACTGATGGGCCTAATACGTTAAGTGGAGTAATCATCGATCATTTGGAATCGATTCCGACAGGGCCGGGAAGTTTAATAATAGAAGGGCATCGTATTGAAATTGTTAATATGGATGGAGCGACGGTCGATCAGGTTCGAGTCTGGGCGGTAGAAAAAAAATCAAATGGCGAAGTCGAATAATTATCGCGTTAAAAAAGGCTTTTATTTAGCTGAGCTGTTATTAGCCGTTAGTATTTCATCCATTGTATTGTTAACGATGTCGATAGGTCTTCAAGGGTGGTGGCAACGCGTGTGTGCGAACACATTGCGCGAACAATTACGTGAGTTGGTAGAATCGAGCTCATTATTGGCGCGGCAATTACAGCACTCTATTGCATTGTGCGGTATTAGTCAGGCTTCGGGTTGTGATAACGATTGGTCGAAAGGTTGGAAAGTGATAGATTTAACGACGCATCAGGTCATAGAGTCACGACCGTTATCGAGGAATGTTTCGCTTATTTGGAGAGGTAGTTTGCAGCGGTCAATTGTTTTTTTGCCGACTGGTCGATCAGATGGAGTACAAGGCGGGTGGCATTGCCAATATAAGGGCAGTGAATTGTTTCATCTCGTGATGTTACGAGTGATGTAGTGATGTGTTAAAAATAAAAAGAGCAGTGCTATCAGCGACTCTCAGGAAAGTAAAAGCAGTTTGATTTTCGTACGAAGTAAGCGAGCGAAAAATAAAGCTTTCGAACAGTGTAGTCTCGAACAGATTCTCTCTTCTTGCTGTTGATTTTTTCGGGCACATCTCTTAAACGTGGCCATCATTCATCGAGCGCTCCTGAGAGGATAGCCTGACGTCTTTTGTAACCCAAAAATGCTCGCTGCAAGCTAGGAAAGCGAATTTTTTGTGGAGCGGTAACCAAAAAAAATTGTTCAGTGGCGTCTAGGTTATTTGAAAGCTGCCGTAGGTGCTGAGGCTCTTGGTGACGAGAAGGACCGGAGTATTATGGTTGCACCGTTTTATAAGTCAATTTACCCGATGGAAGCGATAAATCTAGGATTAGCTAGGCGCGCATCCCTGTATCCCAAAAAGAGTATTCTTAACTATACGTAGAGTAAGCATGTAGGAGAGGAGCATAAAGTGCCAATATTAAAAACAAAATAATCGAACCAAGAATTAATAAGGTTAAAGGCTCAAGAAGAGCAATCAGAGAGTGTATTTTCAATAAAAGTTGACGGCTTTCTTTGTCAATTAATTTTGAACAAAGCATCCCTAGGCTGTTATTTCTTTCACCGAGTTTAAAAGTCAGTATCCAATCAGCAGGTAATAAAGGGTTGGAGGCGAGTGCTTGAGAAGGATTTTCTCCGTGCTTTATTTTGAGGAGTGCTTGAGAAAATACCGTGCGTAACGATAGATATTCGCAGGATTCCGTAGCTATTTGAAATGATTGATAAAGAGGCGTATTGGAAAGAATGTGCAGTGAGAAAATACGTAACCAGCTCAAGCGAGCGTTCATCAATGGAATTCGATTAATGAAAGGTATTTTTAAAAAATTCGCGCGTATTCTTTTCTTGAAGTTGGAAAAAAAGTTTCCAACGAGTAAGAAAATAAAGCCGATCATAAATCCATCACTGAGAAATACAACGCTTTTTTTTTGGTTCAGTGATTTTAGCCAGGTAGGAGGCGATTTTCCTAAGCTACTGTACAGGGAGAGTATGTTTGGAAAAAGAGTCAGCAGTAGAAAATGAAAAAAGATAATGCTCGAGAACAAAAGAAAGCAAGGGTAAAGTAGTTTCTTCTTGATTTCATTTTTTTGTGCGAATTGACACGTTAGCGTATGAATAATGACATCTAAAACACACGCTAATTGGTTATTGGCTTCGCCTTGAGCAATCAGTTCTATGTGTTGAGAAGAAAAAGGAATAGGGGTTTGTGTGAGTGATTGAGCGAAACTTTTCCCCTCTTGTATCGATCGAAATAGGAAGGAAAAGATAGCGCGAGAAAGTGGATCAATCGAATTTTCTTCTAGATATTGAAGAGATTCTACGAGCAAAGAACTTAGCGATAAGTTGTCGCGTAGCTGTGTCAGTAGTGTTAAAAATAACTTATGAACCTTTGTTTGAGTTCTAAAATTAATTTTTCGATGACTAAGCGGCGTCACAGTAGAGCACTTTAGTTGTCGTCTGAGATCAAAAAAATTGTCAAATAGTTGATGTATTATTTTTCCAGACGGTTGAATTCCGCAAAATAAAATCACCATATCGAAGATGGTATGGATTGGGAAGAAAGTTTGGCAACTTTTTCCCAGCCGTAAACACGCTGTATTTCAGTCCAATCTGTTTGATTGTTTTCTATGAGCTTCAGTAAGATAGCGTCGCTGGTTTCTTGCGTATCAGCGATTAGTTTTTGGATAATGAGTTGCATCGTTGTATTTCGATTCGCTTTTGAAAGCTGAGATTGAATTTCTGCTGAGCAATATAACACATCAAAAACACCGGATCTGGAATAATAGCGACTGCTGGAATGGTTGGAAACATGGGAGGTTCCGGTAATTCGCATTAATCGCTGAGAAACAAGCACCTTGAGTTGTTGTATTGCTTGATCGAGGTTGACACCTAAGTCTTCTAACCGAATTAATGCACCATAGGCGTCTGATGCATGAATACTAGCTAAAACTAAATGACCTGTTTGTGCCGCTGAAATAGCCATTTCAGCTGTTTCTCGATCACGTATTTCACCAATCATGATAACATCGGGGTCTTGTCTCAGTACCGTTCTTAAGGCATCCGGAAAACCAAATGCTTGATTAACGTTGATTTGAGTCACTCCAGGAAGATTGATTTCAATAGGATCTTCAATGCTAACAATATTTAAGGGCTGTTGTTGTAAATGCTTTAATGCCGCGTAAAGCGTATTGGTTTTTCCGCTACCCGTAGGCCCAGAGACCAAAACAAGTCCGTTCGTGTTTTGCAGTGCTTTTAAATAGAGTGTTCGTTGTTGCGGAGTCATTCCTAGCCCATGAGTCGAAATGGCTGATAGGCAAGAAGGGTGTAAGCGGATGACAATTTTTTCTCCAAATAAAGTAGGACAAGTGCTGACTCGGTAAGAGGCTTCTCCGGCTTTAGAATTCAGTATGGATCCATCTTGTGGTCTATTAGTCAGTGTGAGATCAAGGCTGGCCAGTACTTTCCAATAGTTCGTTAGTTCTCTTCCTGCCTGTTCAGGGATGAAAAGGACCACCTCTAGAACTCCATTTTTTCGAATCAAGATATTGTGTCTTCCATCGTCTGGCGTTACGTGAAGATCTGATCCTTTTTCCCGGAGTAATAGATCGGTGAGTTTTTTCGCAAATACAGGGATATTGCAGGGGAGTTCAGATGATAAATCACGTAATTCGCTATCATCGATCCCACTGTGCTCATTTTTTGCAGAATAGGCGGGTGGAAACTGTTGTTTAATCGGCGTAGCCATTGCTCACTCCTTTTCCGGATGTATGCCATACCAGTTGGTCATGGCTTTTTTGCGGTATTAATATGAAAAGATCTTCTCGGTTAATTCCAAAACGTGCTCTGGGAGTAATGCTAATGACCCCAGCGCCAGAGGTGGTGATGCTTGCTATCAGTGACTCTTCAGGGGTGTCGAGAATGTCCAGTGGGATACCATTTTGCCCGCTGTGACAGCTCGTTAGGTCCCCAGTAATAGCGAAACACTCATGAACGCCAAGCTTGAAAGGGGCGGCAGCCTGGACCAATTCGGTATAGTGAGCGCGGCGAGTATAGGTGTGATAAGAGGGAACCGCCAAAGCAACCAATATCCCAATAATGCACATCACAATGAGCAGCTCAATTAAGGTAAAGCCCCAACATTTTCTTTCCGTGTAATCCATGTTGCCTCCCAGCCAGAATGAACACACATGGTATACCTAACCTGAGTCGTTCCTATACCGTGTTTTTATGGTATTTTCTTAAGAGCCTGGTATTTATTGGTCTGCTTGAGTCGATTAAGCGATAGTTAAAGTTATAAGCCTGATAATCCAGCGTTTTCTTGACTCTGAGGGCCTGTGAGATTGTTCAGAGTGTTGTTTTTCTGAGCTAAATCTACTAGACTGCCATTCCATTTAAATAATTAAGAGATAAACGAGAGTGGCTGCTAACCGTGCATTATTAGAAACTGATCCAATAAACCAGCTGTATCAGCTCTTAGCAGCGATGAGCCCACCTTCTGACTGGGCTAATCTGGATGACTTGGTTGAATCTGATCAAAATAAGTTAAGACCCTGTCACAGGACCCTCGCTTGGGTATTAAGGGGCTTATCGGTTATTCCTCAGTCCTTGCAGTGGGGTCGACTGGTCTTTCTCGTGATGCAAATGCTCAGTGAGGATGATCCGGCTATTCCTGCTGTCATACGCAACAGTACGCCACCGTTATTCGTCGCTTTTTTTGGTTATCTCATGAATGCCATCGTGCCGTTCATGTTGGTTGATTGGATGGGGACGGCTAATGCAGCCCATGAATTAGTCTCGGAGTATCACCAAGCAGCGACTAAAAAAGCCAAAGCCAGAAATGTGTTGAGATGGGTATCGAGTCTGTTTTTTGTAGCCAGTGGTATTTTGTATTATTGGCCTGTCGTGGGTGAGCCACCAAAACTCAGTAATCAAAGCTATCTCGATTGGAAGAAAATCTACGATGCAATAGATGATGAACCGCCATTATATTGGGCAAATATCATCACATTTATCCTGTTTACGGCGCTTATTATGGGTCCCCCTGGATTTGCATTGGCGAAAATGTTGGATCAGAAAATTGCATATCTGTGTGCAAAAGATAAAGAGCAAGAAGTTAGGAGAATAGAGCATCGATTAGTTGGTGTGTTGCAGAAACCAGATTTGGCTCTTTTCTTCCAGATGGTTGATAAAAAACGCGCAGAAAATCCAACTGGCGACTTAGGCCGCTTTTTAAAGACAGAGCTTGAAGCCATCGATCCGATGCAGTTAGCCGTGGTTGCGATGTATGCGCATAATCGAAGGCCTTTGTACAGTCAAGTCTTAACAAGTGCCAGTTCGTGGATAATTCCCTTTATTTTGAATTATGGATTTATTCCCTTTACGTTAGCAGTTTTTAGAACCCTATCAAGCATAACGGATGTCGTTTCTGCGATGATGGCAATTACAGCCACGATGACAAACTTTATGTTAACGCTGAGCTTGTCTGATGAAATTCTTTCTTTTATGAAAGGATTGTTTCCTTGTCGCAGTTCCAAGGCAGGATTAATTTCTGTCGGGATTTCGTTATTTTTGGCAGGTACTTTTTTGCTTTATTTTAGCTCATTAATTTATGTGCCCGAAGTGTTTCAAGAACCGATTGCAGATTGTGCGTTTAATGAAACAATAACTAACATAACATCATCGAGCAATGTAACGATTGCTTGTCCAGAGGATTCGGAAGCTTGGTTTGCAGTGCAGTTGATATTAAGTATGTTAAATCCGTTTTTATTTAATTTAGCATTGACTGCGATGTTATTTAAAAATGCCTATGAAAAAATAAAGGCATGTCTGGGTGAAAAATACTCAACCTATAGCGATATAATGGGGTGGTATCGCTTTAGATTAGATGCGGTCAGGACGTTACAGGGCGCAGTAGAAAGTGAGCAGTTTTTGAAAAGACTGACCCAGAAAATGTTGAGCTCAGGTGATAAATTGTCGGAGTTATTTTGTTTAGTCGCTTATGAAAATATCGTGATGACGCAGGGTGTTTTTTCTGATACCAGGGTGCAACAGGTTCTGACGGAAGTCGCTGGAGGAGACATTTCTTTGCCAGAACGGTTTGGTGAGGCAGCTCCCTTTAAAACACGCTGTTTTTCATATCTCGAACAGGGGTTAAGTCTCGTTTTTTTGTTAGCAGCTATTTTGTGCTATCAATTAACGAGTGATGAAGAAATTGCACATTTACCTAAAGCAGGTGATTCCCCGATTTTTTTTCCAGTTGTACTATTTATATGGCTGTCTGGTCAAGGACCACAGTTCGTCGATCTGGCTCGTTTATGTGTAGACAAAGCAAAAATTTTGTCGATATACCAAGATTCCTCTCGAAAGTCGCCGTTTCAATCAGGAACGGAGATTGCGTTGAAGCGTCCCATATTAGGAAGACCTCGATACTTTGGTTGGCAAGTGTTTGCGGCGTTAACTTCAATTCCCTTGTTGTCGGGGATGTATCATTTTGTCGTGATGATGCTGAAGCCTGCGATTGAACTGAATTTGAGTCAATTCGATTCGCAAGTCGAATTCCTGGTCTCCTTTGCTTGTCAAAAATTGGCATTAAGCGTGTTAGTGTATTTCGTGATCTTATATCAGAAATATGTATTAACTGCCGCGTTAACGTCTCCCTTGAATCCTAGCGCAGGAACCGACTCTGATTTGTTTCGAAGTGTTGTTCCGTTTAGCGGAGAAAGAGTACGGGCCACTACCGAAGCAAGCGATAGATTCCAAAACTTTCTTTCTGCGACGGAAGGCTTAGATCAAGAAACTAAGGGTCAGGGTTTAGTTGTAGGTAAAAGTTAAGCTCGGCCTGCAGTGCAGCAATGATGTTTTCTGCACGTTTAAAACCGTGGCCTTCATCCGCAAATTCAATGTATTGATACCGTTTTTTTTCGGCATTGAGCTTATCCAAGATTGTTTGGGTTTGTTGAACCGGCACGATGCGATCTTCTAGGCCTTGTAAAAATAACAGAGGCACCTCGAGCTGATCCAAATGATAGGCAGGAGAGCGAGCTAGGTAGAGCGCTGATTTTTCGCAATAGGGGCCGATCAATTTTTCTAAATAATGGGATTCAAATTTATGTGTTTCATGTAGGAGGGTTGTTAAATCAGAAACGCCGTAATAGCTAACCCCACCTGCAAATAAGGAATGAAAGATACAAGCAGATAAAGCGGTTAGGCCACCTGCACTTTGTCCGCGAATAAATAGGCGATTGGGATCACACATTTTTTTTCGAACACAAGATAACGTCAGTCTGCAGCAATCTTCGACATCGGCTACGCCCCACTTTCCGTTTAATGCACGACGAAAATCTCGGCCATAACCGGTACTGCCACGGTAGTTGACATCGAGGTAGGCAAAACCGCGACTGGTCCAAAATTGAATTTTGAATTGACATTGCGTGGTTGCGCAAGCGTTAGGTCCTCCGTGGCTATTGACGATCATCGGTGGTGGCGTATCACTTGCCGGACAAGGGGGGTAATAAAAACCATGAATAAGCGCACTATCTTGTGTTATTTGTAAGACAGTGGGTTTTGAAAATTGGCTTTCATGAATCGAATGTTCGGTACTTTTTTCGATGCAAGTCAGTGTTTCATGATTTAGGTTGTATTGATACAGGGCATCGGGTTCATGGTAAGAACCCGCAATAAAGTATAGGCAATGGTTTTGGTTGTTGTAAGCCAGCGTGGGTTGGAAATCTGTAAACGGTAGATTGAGTTTTTTGTCTTGGCTAAGCAAGCACTGTTGCCCAGGCGCTCCACAGATTAACCAAGCGTGTTCATCGCTAAACACAACTTGATTGGTTCCCAGTACCCACAAAGGGTAACCACAATCTGCTGTCATCGGAAGTACGGACTCTCCTTGCACGTATAAGTTCCACCAACCGTTTTGGTCAGAGACGTAAAACAATTGCCCGCTCGGTGTATATCCAGGTTGATAAATCGCCTCAGCGTTGTTGATGATCGGTTGCATTTTTTTGGATTCAAGTTCTAATTTCCAGAGAATTGTTTTTTCCCAAGGCATATCTGGGTGAGACCAGCTCAGGAAGATGAGCTCGGTGTTATTCGGATTCACGGCAGGCGAGGCATAAAAGTCATCTCCGGATGCGAGAATATCAATCGAGTGTGTCGATAGATTCAGCTGAATCAGATCGTTTAAGATGCCTTGCTCGGTATGTTGTTCTCGAACAGCTATTAGAAATCGATGATTAGGGGAGACACATAAGTCCCCGTAACGGCTGCCTTTTGGGGTTAATGCGACGGGTGGGCTTGAGAGATTTAAAGGTTGTTGGTAGATACGCTGATCTTCTGAATTCACAAAGTAGAGAGAGTCAGCACTCAGTGCATAACAGCCACCGCCGTATTCGTGAACACGGGATTGTGCAGAATATCCATCGGGGGTGAGGTGGCGTGTTTTTTGTGTGTGAGGATTATGTTCCAGTATAACCTGGCGACCGCCTTGGTTAGGGTAGCGTGTTATCCAATAAATAGAGCCATCGTGACAGCGTAGTTCAGATAAGGGGCTGGCAGCTGCCGCGACAGCTTCAGGAGTGAAAGGATTGAGTGTAATCATCGTATTTTCTCAGAACAGATTGGACAGAAAAATAGCTTTTTGTTTGCTAGGGATTATGGGTATACTACCCCAAAAAACCAGTGGAGTTAAGAATGAGACCTAAGCAGCGAGTAGCTGATGCATTGCGTGACTTGCGGATTACCCGAGATTTTACGTGTTATGCAGAAGGCTCTGTTTTGGTTGAATTGGGTCAAACAAAGGTCTTATGTACTGCTAGTGTCAGTGATCGTTTACCTCGTTGGCTCCAAAGTTCGGATCAAGGATGGGTAACAGCAGAGTATGGTATGTTGCCCAGGAGTACGCATACTCGAATGGATAGGGAAGCTGCCAGAGGGGTACAGTCGGATAGAACGATAGAAATTCAACGCTTGATTGGCCGTTCACTTCGGCAAGTCATTCACTTATCAGCCATCCGTGGCTTACAGGTGCAAGTTGACTGCGATGTTTTGCAGGCAGATGGAGGAACCCGTTGTGCGGCCATTACGGGGGGTTGTGTCGCACTTTATGATGCCTTGCGAGTCATGCGTGAGAAAAAGGTAATACATTTGAATCCATGGAAAAACTGGATAGCTGCTGTATCCGTTGGTATTCATCAGGGTCAAGCTATTTTGGATTTGGAATACAGTGAAGACTCAGCTGCACAGACAGATATGAATGTAGTGATGAATGACGAAGGTGATTTTATTGAGATTCAAGGAACAGCCGAAAAAAAAGCATTCTCGGGTGATGAGCTGCAGGCAATGCTCGCGCTGGCAAAAAAAGGCGTAGATCAGATCATCGCCGTACAGCAGGCTGCCGTTGCCTAAGATCTGATTTTTTTAGCGGAAATTGTTTGGATACAGGCATTAAGTTTTTTTCACCGAAAAAGGAATGAAATGAAGGTACTTAACGCAATAGCGGTTATTTTTTTATGTTTGATTCTGCCACCTGTATTTGCCGGAACCCCCGCTGTTAACGACTTGAAAGAGCAGGTGAAGCAATCGCGTGTCGCATTGGAGCTAACGCGTAAAAAGTTTCATGAGTCCGTCGAAGCGCTGCAAGAGTTGGAAACGAAGCTCGCTCTAGGTGCACGTGCGCTTTCCAAAACGGATGCGTCTATTGATCAAAACAGACGAGCTATCGAGAATAAAAAAACGAGTTTAACAGCGAATAAAGAGCAATTGACTAATCGGATGGGTGAGCTTGAAAAATCGTTGCAAGGAATCAATCAATGGTTGAATGAATCGTCGTTAAAATGGATTTTAAGCAGCGATGATCCAGGCGATTGGGATCGTTTAGCCACCTATCATCGAATTATTGGGCATTCGCAACAACAGCTAATAACCGAATTAAAAGATTTGCAGCAGCGTATTTTGGAAGATCAGGTTGCGTTGGAGAAACTGGCGGTATCTTTAGAAAAAGAGCGCGCCAAACGTCAGCAGAGTTTAGCGCAGTTGCGAGCATTAAAATTAGATCGAGAGGAGTTGGTTGCTACGTTGCAAGCGAGTGTTAAGCAAAAAACGCGACAGCTTAGTCGAGATGAGAAGCAGTTGCAGTCAGTTTTATCGGGATTTATTCGCTCAAATCCCGTGTTTAGTGGCCATTTTGATAAGCTGAAAGGTAAGCTGAATTGGCCTGTTCAAGGACACATGGAGAGACTGTTTAACCGTTCTATCGAGGGCAGTGAATTGACTTGGCGAGCTATTTTATTTTCAGCTCCGGAGGGCTCTATCGTTCAAGCAGTCGCACCAGGACGTGTTGTATATGCTGGTTGGATGTCAGGTTATGGATGGCTGATGATTATTGAGCACGACGATGGCTATATGACGCTTTATGGACGCAATCATTATTTATATAAGGACGTAGGGCAGGAAGTGGGTATGGGAGAGACAATTGCACGCTCTGGGAAAAGTGGCGGCTTTAGTGAACCTGCTTTATATTTTGCATTATGGCATAATGCAAAGCCTTTGGACCCATCTTTGTGGTTGGTTTCTAAATAGGCATCGTAAAAGCACAAGGGAGAGAGTATGTGTAAGAAATGGATTAGCTTAATTTTTGCGATATCCTTAACACTGAGCGCTGCTCCAGTGAATGCAGCGGAGAATCGCTCGAAACTGCAAGAGAAAGATCTAGAATCCTTGATGAAGACGGTTTCGGCGGTGCATCACTATTACTATAAAGATATTCCATTAAATCAGCTTTTTGAGGATGCAGCAAAAGGCATGCTAGAAGAGCTTGATCCTCACTCGGTTTATCTGAATGAAAAAGATAGGAAGGCACTTGAAGCGAGTATTTCTGGCAGTTTTGTTGGGATCGGGATTGAGATTAGTCCGGACAAAGATGCGTTGCGTGTGATTGCTCCATTAGATGGTTCACCAGCGGCTGTAGCAGGCATTAGGGCAAACGATTTAATTTTACGGATTAATGGGCAATTGATAACGACAGAAGAAGGAGTGGCTGAAGCGGTTGGTAAAATTCGAGGAAAGGTTGGAACATCTATCGACTTAACGATATTGCATCAAGGTGCGAAAGAGCCGCAAGAAATTACGGTTGTCCGCCGGAAAGTTAAATACAAGGCGGTGAAATCCGAGTTGTTATTTGACCATTATGGTTATTTGCGTATTTCGATGTTTCAAGGACCTGTTGCGGGTAATCTTGTTAAAGCGATTCATGTGTTTAAGCGACAAGCGAAGCCATTGAAAGGAATTGTTTTGGATTTGCGATCAAACCCAGGTGGGTTGTTAACGTCATCGGTAGATGTCAGCAATCTTTTTTTAACACCAGGAGAGTTGAAGCGTTATGGTGGTACGATAGTGGCCATTAAAGGACGAGCAAAAGAAAGTAATGAGATTTTTCGAGCAAAGGGATCCCATTTGCTTCAAGGGATTCCAGTCATTGTGTTAATTAATTCGGGTTCAGCCTCCGCTTCTGAAATCGTGGCGGGTGCCTTGCAGGATTATAAGCGAGCAGTCATCGTTGGGACACGAAGTTTTGGTAAGGGTTCGGTGCAAACGGTGATTCCCTTGAATAAAGAGGCGGCGATTAAGTTGACGACAGCCTTGTATTACACGCCGGCGAATCAGCAAATTCAAGCCAATGGGATTATTCCAGATGTGTATGCACCCGCTTTGGTGGTGAAAAAAGAAGATTCTGAGCATTACTTTCGGTTTGGTGAATCAGATTATGGCAATCATGTCAAAAATGGAGTCACTGATTCGGCTACTGTAAGTCGTCGGGTTAAGGAAGCCGCCTATCATGAGGCTTTGCTAAAGTTGGCAGCCAAGGATTCTCAGCTCTATGAGGCTGTTTCGTTATTAGAGGCGAAGCAGACGCTCAGTAGTTATTCGGAAAAATAGACCCCTTAAGCCCCCCTTAAGTTTTTTACGGCACTTTCCGGGTCGACTTTTTGTCAAATTTTGGTACAATAAATCAATTAAATAAAAAAGAGAGAATAAAATGTCAAGCGATAGTTCGGGTTTTCAGTTTAGACTTTATGATGGAACAACAGACGTTTCGTTTAACCCTACCCGAGGATTTCTTGAATCTATCAATGTTTTGTCTTGGGAAAAAAACACGTCTGATTTAAGTTTAAATAATTTTGATAAGGATGTACCAAGGGGTTCTTATTCCTCCCTTGAAATAAATGGTGCTAGGATTAGCCAGCAATGCGTTGAAGAAGAGGGCGGTATGTATTACCTCCAAAGGATAGAACCAGGAAACGGTGATAAAATTGAAAACAAGGTTAAAGCACCGACGAATCGTGATAAAGATGAGCACGTGATTCATCGAAAGTTTATATTGCCTTGGCTGATTGAACAGATTCATGCAGCGCGTCCAAAAAAACCTGGGCTTTCGCCTAAAAATGACGAAGAAAAGCGGAATGAAGCAGAGCGTTTCCTTTCAGTTCTGTATTGTGATCAACACATGAATCAGCCTTTAGGTATATTGAGAAAGTTTTATGGTTATTGCACGGCACCTATATCAAGTGAGGTTTGTCAGCATTGTTCCTATATTCCGTTAACAGAGGCTCCACCTACGTGGACGTTAGGTGAGTTTTTGTTTGATGACTGTGGGAGTTTAAGTGGTTTTACAGGAGAATCAGTTTCTGATGGAAAGCTTCTGTTCTATAAAGGAGCTGAACCATTGAGAGTCGAGGGTGACGATTTAGATTTTTTTTATTCTCCTGATTTTGATTCTTATGTTAAAGCGTTGATGCCGGTTTCGCAAAGGAGTCAAATAAAAGTCCAGTGGGATCATCAATCGAATAAGGTTCGGTTAGTGGGTGGTAGCGTTGACTTATTCATAGATTCTAGCGATTTTGTGCTGTGTGAGGTATTTACAAAAGTCGCAATAAGCGTGTTGCAAGAACCAGCAGAGGACGACAGAGCGCAGTTAGGGGATCGTATCCAACAATGTGTTCAGGAAAATAAGCAGCGGTTAATCGATCATGCTTCCACTAAGTGGGATAGCTCAGAACGCATCTCTTTTTTCAGTTGCTTAAGAGCAGAGACTCTTCAGTCGAGAATCAAAGCTGAGCTAAAAAATTATAAAACCAGTAGCACTAAAGAGCAGAAGAAAGTGGTAGAGCTATGTCGAGCGTATATCGCGAAAAATCGAAATGATGCCTTTACTCGAAGCTGTCGGGCTGCTTTCGAACTGTTTAAGCTCGATTTGCTAGATAAAGAGTTGTGCTGTCGGCTCTTAGATGCGTTTTTTACAAAAGAGTCGGATCTGGATAACACCGCTGATCTTCCATGCATTCTGATTGACGGGCCTAGTCAAAAAACAATAGAAAATACGGGAGATAAGCCAGAAGACTCTCAACGCTGGGTTGTGCAAAGGATAGAAGATGCGAGTTGGTCTCAATACCCAGTTAGTACCGGTACAAAGCCTTCAGACGAAGATAATCGCTGGATTTATGAACGTGCTGCAGCGCTGGTTCTGGCTTCGGCTTTAAAAGTTGCGATTGAGATGAATAATAAGGTGATAAAAGAAATCCCGCCGATTTCCCTCTCTAACGGAATGCGTATTCTTCGTCACGTTCACGAGCCCAAAATCACTCAAACGTTCTCGTATACGTTTAATGATCGAGGTGAGCTAAGCGCGTGTGAGGTGACTGTTTGTTTGTCAGGATCGTTGAAATATCGACTGGCGGGAAAGGGCTCTGTTACAGAAATTGGTGAAGAGCAATGGAGTCAACAGACACGTGTGCAAATTCAACCAGATGATCTCTATTTTACGAAGGTTGAAACAACCGTTACCTGTTCTGAAGAATTAGAGCTGAGTTTTTTCATGTCAGAAAAAAAAGCAAGGGACGCTTTGAAAAAACACACTGAACAGACGATCAAGACGTTAATCAATCAAGATCCCGTGAGTTATGAAAGAATAGATGCCCTTTGCGTTCAATTCATCGATGAAAAGTCGAAAGACGATCCGCTTTATAAATCCTGTGTCGCAGCTCGTAAAATGATTGCATATGTTTTGAGTCCAGATGTTTCTCAGAATAAAGATGTTTCTCAGAATAAAAAGGAAGGTTATAAAGAGACATTGAAGGACTTGTTTTCTGGTGAATCAGCACAAGAAGGACAGACTCGCTGCCTAGCGAAATTAAAAGAAGATGCATTCATCACCCGTATGCACAAGCGCAGAAATGACCCCTGGCAGATAGCATTGGTGGTTGTCCTGTGGTGTATCGCATTGCTTCCAGGAATAATAGCGACTGTTCTTTTCCATTGTTTGCAATGGAGTCGATTAACGAAAGGGTTGCAAATCAAAGATCAAGTTCTAGGAATATTGAGCCCATCAGAAGTGAAGTCGTCAGCCCCAGGTTCTGTCTTAAATTAAAATAAAATGAAAAGGCCCTTAGAGAGGCCCTTTTCTGAAAAATAAAAACCAAAAAAACGTTATTTTAAGTATTCGGTATCGATCGGTTACTCTACTATTTTTTCAATTCTGGTATAGTGTATCCCACATAATCAAATAAATGATGGAGATAAGTATTATGCCAATTAAACCGAAAAAAAGTGAGTCAAGTCAAAGCCCACAAAAAAGTGAGTCAAGTCAAAGCCCACAAGGTGAAGCTCAGCGTAAACAAGCTGAAGCTATGGCTAGGTTGAGCGCAGTGCGGGCAAAATACCGACAATCCTTAGGAGCTAGCCTCGCAGCTAGCCAGGCAGATCGGGAGCCTTCATTACGCCAAACAGTGCTTTGTCGTAGAGCTACTGCTGCTTTCGATTTAGAAGACGAAAATAAAGAAAATAAAGCCAGTTTAGAAAGATTAACCGACGAAAGATTAACCGACGAAAGACGTGCTACTTTGGTTCGAGAAGTGGCCGAACCCACGTTAGATGAATCGTTGCACGTCGCTGATGAGGTGCGTCCTACACGGTTATGTACGATAACATTAAATGAAAAAGAGACATGTTTTTTAACTGAAGCAGCAGATCATCACAATCTTGTCCGAGCATGTCTTAATCAGTTTCAATATTCGATAGATAGCTGTGATTGTTCACCCGATCAGGTTATAGAACGCGCAAAAGACGGCGTTAGGGTTGAAGCACTCACTGGGAAAAAAAAGACAGGGACGACGGTGGGAGTATCGAATCACTCTCCAAGCCGTGTCCGCGCTACTTCCCTGCTTCAGGAACTGGATCAGAGTTTTCAAATTCTAAATACCTCAGGAGATGAAGATAGTTTCAAAGTAATGGTAGACATCATTATGAAAACTGGAGCAAAAGAAGATTTCGCAAAGAGAATTCTTCATCATCTGTTTTCTGATCCTTATCGGTCTTTTACAACGAATTTTTTAGGATTGGACCAGTTTATCGCTGATTTAAATGCGTTAAGAAAGAAAAAATCTGTACGGCTTATCAGTGATTTTTCAAGTTTGGAGCTGAGTATTAAAGGAAAACAGAAGCCAGAGATGCTTTGTAGCTTAGAAGACCTCAGCAATCAAAAATACAAAGCAGAAATAAAAAGGCAGGGTTATGTAGTCGTCGGCCCGCGCTCATTGCGCTTGTTTGAATTTTCTGAAAAAGCAAGTCTAATGCTATTTCCAGAACAAGATCCTTCTCGTTCTCAGTTGAATGGATTACCCGAGATAGCGTTAAAAACAGCAAGAAAGGGAACTGATTTTGCAACTTTGTATGTAGAAAAATTATTGCCATTTCTATTCTTGTCTGCTTTCGGTGTAGAAGACAGTGCGACTACAGAAACATATGAGGTCGGTTTGGCCGAATTCTACACTGCTTTATTGAGCGTACTGACAGCAACTGAAGCCAAAAAAAAAGAGTTATTGTCTGTTACAGGAGGACCTCGTCTGTTGGCTGAAGCGGGTGAATGGGCGTTCTTAGCTCAGAACAATCAGTTTGATATTCTGGTTGAAAATGAAAAATGGTCCTTGTTACGTCAGAAAAAGGCGTGGAATTTTTTGCTAAATGCTGAAAGAATGGAGGATTTGGCATCTGCTTATGAGGCAAGTGAATTAACAGAAAAAGAGTATGGAGTTTTGTTAGATAAAGCCCCCAAAAATGTGCTCCAGCAATCATTACAAACTCTTCCGGTTGGAAACACAACTCCCGTGAGACGAGACTCACGTAGAATGACTCAGGTTGCGAGCGCAAAAAAAGCTGATATAAGAGAAGTGTTGCAAGAAGAAGGGGGCGCTCAAGTTCTGATTGAGGCTGGAAGGGCTCAAGAATTAGTGGAGAGAAGAAGATGGAAGGACTTAGCGAATGCCGGTGAATATGGGTATTTGGTTCAAGCTTGGCAAAACAATCAGTTAAGTAAAGAGGCGCTTCAAGAATTTTTAAAGCTAGCAGATCCTGAGGTTATTAAAGAGGAGATGGGTGTCTGGGATCAGAAAGATCGCCGTGTAGCTGAATTTCTTGGCGCATATGCGCTGAAAGACTTATCTGGTTTTGAAGGTATGAGCGTGTTTTCATGTTCAGGTTTCGGTTCATCCTTTGTTGGTGCTCTGGATGATTGTGACGAGAGTGGTATTTTTCAAGAGGATCGAAAAAACAAACAGTTATCCAATTCATCGGCTAGTTTTTTCGCTGAGATATCTTTTGCAGAAATAGGAACTCAAACAGATAAACCTGCACAGCAAGATGGAGAAGCTCAAACCGATCAGAAAGCGTGCTCTACTTCTTTTGGTGTACAAACAGATAAATCTGCACAGCAAGATGCAGGAGCTCAAACGGATCAGAAAGCGTGCTCTACTTCTTTTGGTGTACAAACAGATAAATCTGCACAGCAAGATGCAGGAGCTCAAACGGATCAGAAAGCGTGCTCTACTTCTTTTGGTGTACAAACAGATAAACCCGCACAGCAAGATGGAGAAGCTCAAACCGATGAGAAAGCGTGCTCTACTTCTTTTGGTGTACAAACAGATAAACCCGCACAGCAAGATGCAGGAGCTCAAACGGAGGGTTTCTCCTTTAAAACTCAAGGAAGCCGCTCAGTAGAGGAAAAGACCTTAAAACAAGAGATTATGGCTAGGGGATCTCAAGTGAGAAGTCCTGTCTACTTTAAAATGCTAAAACTGCTGTGTCAGCAGTATCTGTTAGAAAATAAAAATGCCGATGCGGATTCTTTTGTGGATGCTTGTCTCCTTGCGATTCGCCTCGCTGATTATGCGGTTGTAACAAGCGCTGAAAAAAGAGAGGTAGTCGTTAGAGCCTGTCATCAATTATTTAGCGAGCGAGTCGATTATAGCGAAGAAGCGAATAGAGCAAGAGGGCTCTCCAGTTGCCTCTTTTTATTACAACAGAATACTGAATTGCTAGCTAACCCCAGGCATACCGTTCGATTGTTAGTCCTTCGAGTGTGTTTAGCGCTGATAACTGGGGGTCTTTCGTTGTTCATCACGGAGCCGTTGGCTTGTGAGAAACGAACCCGAGGTAGTGGCTTATTGAGAAACGCAGTGAAGATTCAGGAGCGTGCAAAAGAAGGCATGATACGGAGGTCTGCTGCATAGGCAGATATCTTTAATCTTTGCAAAGCCGGTTCGCTTTGGTTAAACTGCGTTTGCTTTTATTTTCAATGGGTGCTCGAAAAAATGGATAAGCTCTTACCGTTTGTGCAGAATCACTTTATTTTAGTGACGTTGTTCGTTATTGCTGTCATTTTATGGGTCGTGGTAGAAGCCAGGCGCCAAGGCGCCGGGACATTTCGTGTTTCAGCTCAGGCCCTTGTTCGAATGATTAACCACCACGATGCGTATGTTGTCGATTTGCGTGATGCTGCAGCCTATAGAAAAGGCCATATCCAGTCGGCGGTCTCTATTCCATGGTCTGATTTTAAGCACCATCAAAAACAATTCGATAAGCATAAAGAGCGTACGATTGTTTTTGTTTGTCAAACAGGGCAGAACTCTGTGCGAGCATTGACTCAGTTGCGCAAAGAGGGTTTTAAGCATTTGCATGTATTAAATGGTGGCCAAGTTTCTTGGGCCAATGCTAACTTACCACTCACCACTAAATAGGGGATTGACATGACTAAGACGGTTGTTGTTTATACATCGGCGCATTGTTCTTACTGCCAAGAAGCAAAAAAACTATTGAACAAAAAAGGTGTTTCATATCAGTTGGTTCGCGTAGATAAAGATCCTCAGTTGCGTGAAGAAATGTTAGCTAAAAGTAACGGCCTTCGTACAGTTCCACAAATTTTCATTGGTGATTACCATGTGGGTGGGTTTGATAAACTGTATGATTTGGAGCAGAAAGGAATATTAGATGCATTGCTTGAAGATAGCGATAATCCTTCATCTCCCTGTGGTAGTGGCGGCTGTGGTCATAACCATTAGAACAGAAAGAATATTCATCCAGTTTCGAAAAAGAGTTGTCGTTATCATACAAGCATTGTTAAGAGGAGTTTTTTATGACCGCAGATAATCTAAACCAAGAGCCACAACAAGAATTCGCTATTCAGCGGGTCTATTTGAAAGATTTATCGTTTGAATCACCGGTATCTCCCCATATTTTTCTAGAAGAGTGGAAACCAGAGCTAAGTATGGACTTAAATACGCAAACCAATAGCTTGGGTGACGATAATCACGAAGTGGTGTTAACGGTTTCTGTTACGGTAAAAATTGGTGAGAAAACCATATTTGTTGCAGAAGTCAAACAAGCGGGTATTTTTACGGTTAAGGGTTTTAGAAAAGAAGAATTGTCAGCGATGTTAGGCAGCTTTTGTCCCAATGTGTTGTACCCTTATGCACGTCAAGTGGTAACCTATGTGGTTATGGAGGGGGGGTTTCCTCAGCTGTACATTGCGCCGGTTAACTTTGATGTCATGTACCAGCAGCATCAGCAGCAGCAAGAAGCTGCCAATAGCAGAGAAAAACTCCAGTAAGCGTTCTGCGTGTCATGTGTTTTCTAGCTCTTGAGTTGGCTCGTAGAAATTTTCGGTGAGTAAATTGACCTGTTAGGCAATCTTCCGTCTTTAGCGTAGGCAATGAAAGGAGACAGGCATGCAAGTCAAAAAACACGATCTTGTTATTTTAGGTGCGGGTTCTTGGGGAACCGCTTTGGCGCTACATTTAGCAAGAAATGGTCGACGTGTTTGCTTGTGGAGCAAAGATGCCGAACAAGTGCGTAAAATGTCGCAAGACAGCGAGAATGTAGATTATCTACCAGGCTGTTCTTTTCCAGAAGGGATTACGTGTCAGGCAGATTTGCCTGCAGCATTGGCTTGCTCTAAGGATTGGCTTATTGCTATTCCATCTAGTCCGTTCTTTGATTTTTTAGAATTAATCAAGCCGCATGCACCGCGTGATATTCGCATTGCATGGGTGACTAAAGGATTGGATCCAGAGACTAATCGACCGTTGGATGAGCGGGTTTCAAAAATTTTCCCAGGTAGGCCGTTGGCGGTATTGTCGGGTCCTTCTCTGGCTGCAGAAGTGGCGATTGGGTTACCTGCTGCTGTTGTTGTCGCAGGAACAGATGAGCAGTTTAATAAAGATTTACAAGCGATTTTTCATGCACCTAATTTCCGTGTTTATCAAAATGACGATATGAAAGGAGTCGAGCTTTGTGGTGCGTTAAAAAATGTATTGGCGATAGGAGTTGGTCTTTCGGATGGTTTGAAGCTAGGATCTAATGCACGCGCGGCTCTGATGACGCGCGGCTTGGTTGAAATGCGTCGCTTGTGCGAAGCCTTAGGAGGTCGGCCTGAAACATTGGTTGGTTTAGCTGGGTTGGGCGATTTATTGTTGACGAGTACCGATGATCGCTCGCGTAATCGCCGCTTTGGTTTAGCGTTAGGTCGAGGTTTGTCAGCTGAACAGGCACTTGCAGAAATAGGTCAAGCGGTTGAGGGGTATGTGAATTGTAAATACGCGTATTTTTTGGCGAAGCAATTGGGTGTAAAAGCACCGATCACCGAGCAGGTTTATCAGGTTGCCTATGAAGGACAGTCTGTTGCGAATGCAGCCGCTATTTTGATGGATCGAGATCCAGCCTATGAGTTTTCTGACAAGGGCTGATTAAATAGATGCAAAATTTAAGTTCGTAGGATCGATTGATTCGTTATACCCGTCACCCTGCAGCAAGTTAGTTTGTGGCAAATCAGAGGCATTCGTCGCATTAGAATTGGCGGGCGTTCTATTATGCGGTGTTCGTGATCTGAGGCACCCACTGTCAGCTCCGTGTGTTAAATAGGGGGCCAGTGAAAATAGAACCGTTATGGTCATACAAAAAGCTTGGTAAGAGGTAGGATCTTCCATCCAGCCCATGTTCCATCCATTGAGTGCATTAGTGGCGGCTAAGCAAGCACAAAGGGCAGGGGCTGCCAATACGCCGCTTAGCAATCGATCATTGAATTGTCCAAGAAAGTTTAAAATCGCTGCTTTGCTCGGTGAAGTGGCAGGTGATCCTTTTAGCCGCTCATATGCTGAGTTAACCCCTAAAGAAAGTGGTGGAACAAATGTGATTCCTGCACCAATAAGTGCGCATATTCCTAAGCAGATCGCTTGACCCATATCTGGATCATCGGTCGTCTCAATGCCACGTAAGTAAGCGATCAGTGGTCCTACGATAAGCCAAGGGAGTAGGATTCCTAATGCATTGAGAGAAGGGATGGTTTTTGAGTGAGGTAAGTCTTCATCGAGCTCATCCATGTGCGCATTAGCGATTGAAAAGGGTGAGCGTTTGAAAAAATAAGCAGCTCTGCAAGCCTGTAATAAAACGACGATAGTAGTGGATAAGGCAAAGATAAGATCTTGCGAAGAATCCGACAGAATATTGAGTAGTAAGGGGTTTGCACTCACTGAGATAATGAGTAGTGGAAGTAGGCTGATTAGCTCAGGAAAAAGGCTTCTAAAAAAGCCAAGTGCTAGTTTGGTCTTGTATTCAGTCGGAGTTTGGCTAGTCTCCATCGTTGTTTTAAAACCTTGTATAAAACGAAATACTTGAAAGGCTATGAAAATAGCGAAAAAAAATCCAGGGACGCTTGTCATTTTGATGATATCCTCATCTTCAAGGCCAGTTTCATTTTTTCTCCCAGACAATAATAAATTAGGTAGAAAATAAGAAGTCAATATCAAAGCCAGTAGAATGGAGGCGCTAGCACTTGCCGGGAAGGTGATATTTCCTCGATACGTGACGTCCTCTTTTGCAGTAGGCTGTTTGGCTAGCGTATTCCCGAATAAAAAAGAGAGAGTGGCTTCTTTGGAAAATTGTGTGCACCTTCTGTTGTTAGCTGGTGATCGAGAGTCTTGTTGATGCATTAGGTATCTCCGCATAGCTTAAATTTTTTAAAATAGTTCCTTTATGGAGTGAAAGCAAGAAAAAAGGCGGCATTTTTAAAATGGTACAAGTATTAATCTTGTGCTAATGTTTGGGCAGCGTTTTGAATTTTGGAGTGTTGTCTGATGATTACAAAAGCACCTAACTTAGTGACCTTGACAGAAATTGTGATGGCCGTTTTTTTACTGGTGATTATTTTTTATCTAGTGACTTTGTGTTTTATAGGCAGTGTGCGAAAGACGATGCGTCGAGTACCCAGATCGATGCAAATCGTTTCGTCATGTTGGATTTGGTTCCTCTTGGTTCCAGGGATTAATTATGTCATTACTTGCATTTTATTACCCTTTGCAATTCCACGTTCGATTTACAAAGCATTGCAAGAGCAAGGTCGTGTTAGTTTTAGAAAAGTGATTTCTTTGTCTCGTTTTGGCATAGCATTGTGTTTGTTCGGTTTTTTATTTTTTGGGACAATTGCTTGGATAGGATCATTGAGTCACCAAAACTTTAGTGCGCATGATATTCCAGAGCACAGTGTGATTGCATCTGCTTTCTTCTTTCTTTTTTTCTTTGCGCAATCGGTAACGTTTATAGTGTATTGGAGAAAATTAGTGGCCATTCGCACAGATTTGGATGCTGTGTGGGAACAGCGAGCGACAAAAAAAAGTGCTTAGAAAAAGAGTGGTGCTAGGAAAAACCCAGTTGTCGCCAGGCTTCATATAGGATAATGGCGCAAGCATTCGATAGATTCAGGCTTCTGCTGTAGTGTTGCATGGGAATTCGGATACGTTGAGTCTCAGGTAGGTTATCGCGTATGTTCGGAGGTAGTCCTCGGCTTTCGGGGCCAAATAGCAAACAGTCATTTTCTCGATAATTCACGGTTGTATGATTATTTGTTGCATGTGTGGTGCAGGCAATGAGGCGTAGTTGACGAGTATGGTTTTGAAAATCAGAAAAGTTAGCGTGTTCCTTCACCTCAGTCCACTCCGAGTAATCCAAGCCCGCACGGCGTAAGCGTTTATTATCCAGTTCAAATCCAAGGGGGTGAATGAGGTGTAGTTGCGCGCCTGCATTGGCACAAAGGCGAATAATATTGCCGGTATTTTGGGGGATTTCGGGCTCGTAGAGTGCAATGTGTATCATCTGCATGAGTCTAGTATCTGACTAGAATTCCGTCAATAAAGAGTAGAGGTAGACTTACTGACTTCCTCGTTTTTTCTCGATTTTAGTGTTAATGGCTTCGCCCTTGGAATCTAAAAGGGTGCTCTTTTTTTCAGGCAAGGTGTCGTTTGGTTTTTTTTCGTTAAGGACGTCTTCGATGCGTTTATCGTAACGTTGAAAAAAGGCATCACGAACCAATACATAAGGGTCAAAAGCATTATCGACAATGGAGTTGGTATCCATAAACTCAGATCGTTGGCTAATTAAATACATTCCAACCAGGCTATAACGCCAAGCGTCGGAGCCGATCCAGGAAACGGGCTCCGTGTAATAACCAAAAACCAGCCCCAGAGCGCGCGTAAAGGTATAGGATCCGATAAAGGGGAGCACAAGATACGGGGACTGAGCCCCCTTTGGGCTGTAGTAAGCGAGTGTCGCAGCCCAGTCTTGATCGTGGTGGTTGAGTCGAACTTTCGAGGCAACATCAAAAAGACCGCCAATACCCAAAGTTGTATTAATCAGGATTCGCATAAAGTCATGCAAGAAAAAATACAACTTGCCTTGCAAGAGGTCATTGGGTAAGGCGGTTACTTCAGCTACGTTATTGAAGGCATTACCGATGTTCTGACGAAGGGTGCTTGGAAGGGCCATCATGTAAACTTGTGAAGCGGGTCGATAGACAGCCTTATCGAAGCCTTGGTTAAAGGCAAAGATCGTCCGATTAAATTTTTCATAAGGGTCGCGTGGGTCATTGGTGCTTTTTGTGCAAGCGCTTAAGAGGAATGAGATGCTAAGCGCAGCACCAAAAAATAATTGTTTTTTCATACGTGTCCCTACGATAGAAGAATTGGATTCGTCACTAACCGAGTTATATTATCACTGCTCGATAAGGGCAACAATACGGCAAATCGAATCAGCTGTATTCAATAAATAGGAAAGTATTCTTCTGGGATAAATGGGGCATAACGGATCTCTCGTTATATAAGTAAATGATTAGTATCAGAATTATTTTTTCTGGCGGTTGATTTGCTTGCAGGTAGCTATAATAGGTGATAAAACAGCAGACAGTTAAGCCTCATAGGATATAAAAATGAATTTCGACTATCTGGACTTTGAGCAGCCCATTGTCACACTTCAAGAGCAGGTTGAAGCACTACGTCGAGCCGGTAGCAGTACTGAAATAAATATCAGTGAAGAAATTTTCCGACTAGAGGATAAGATCAAGGAGTTAACGAAGACCCTTTTTTCTAATTTAAGTGCGAAGCAAGTCGTTCAGCTAGCACGTCATCCTTTGCGCCCTTACACACAGGATTACATTGCTCGGATGTTAACAGATTTTCATGAGTTACACGGCGATCGGCATCAAGATCAAGCCCCAGCCATCGTGGGCGGGTTAGGACGTCTCGAGGGGAAACCTGTGATGGTGATAGGTCATCAAAAAGGGCGTGGTACTACCGAAAAACTAGCCTGTAATTTTGGCATGGCGAGCCCAGCGGGCTTTCGTAAAGCACTGCGGTTGATGAAAATGGCAGAAAAATTTCAGATACCGGTGATCACTTTAATGGATACGCCGGGCGCTTATCCCGGTATTGAAGCAGAGGAGCGTAACCAGTCCGAAGCGATTGCGCGTAACTTGTTGGAAATGTCAAAATTGCGTGTTCCGATTGTGTGTACGATTATTGGTGAAGGTTGCTCAGGCGGCGCATTGGCAATAGGTGTGGGTGACCGTACCTTGATGTTGCAATATGCGTATTACTCTGTTATTTCTCCGGAAGGTTGTGCAACTATTTTGTGGCGTTCGGCAGAGCGTGCTGCTGAGGCAGCAGAAGCGTTAAATCTAACAGCAGATCGATTGTGCTCCTTGGGTTTGATTGATACGGTTGTTGAAGAGCCTCTAGGTGGTGCTCATCGTGATATGGCTGGGATTGCTGCTTGTTTGAAAGGGCATCTGCAACGTGAGTTGCGCTCGCTGGAAAGTTTGTCGATGGATGACTTACTTGAAAAACGTTATCAGCGCTGGATGCAATACGGCAAGTAGCGGTGAAAAATAATAACGTTCAACAGATTCTTAACACATTAGAAGCTCAGCTTGTGGATCATGTTGTCGTGGCTTACAGCGGCGGCATGGATTCTCATGTGTTATTACATGCGTTAGCGACGTACTTCCCGTCGTTGTCCCTGGAAGCGGTGCATGTCAACCATCAACAATCTAAACATGCAGATGCTTGGGTTTTGCATACAAAATCGATCTGCGAAACATTAAAAGTACCGTACCATTGTTGTGCTATCAATCCCGTGATTAACTCGGGTGATAGCGTAGAAGCTTATTTGCGAGAAGCGCGTTATGCGGTATTAAAAAAATATATTCATTCACAAAATAGTGCGTTGTTTTTGGCGCATCATGCAGATGATCAAGTGGAAACAGTATTTTTGCGTTTATTGCGAGGGACAGGACCTACAGGTTTAGCAGCCATGTCTTTTTCTTCAGGAAAGTTACGGCGACCTTTTTTATCATTTTCAAAAGAGCAATTGTTAACCTATGCAAAAGAGCATCAGTTGAATTGGATTGAAGACGAAAGTAATCGCAATGAGCGTTTTGATAGAAACTATATGCGACAAAAAGTGGTCCCAGTATTAAAGAAACGATGGCCTGGCCTTTGTAAAACGATTCTTCGAACGGTTGATTTATGCGAAGAAGCCAATACGTTGTTAGCAGACATGGCTAAAATCGATGGAGTAACTACGGCGAATCCATGGGACTTTCAGCCACTAAAGCCGTTATCCAGAGAGCGAAAACGCAATGCGATTCGTTATTGGCTCTTGGGATTAAAACAATTAGTACCCTCACAAGCAAAGCTCAATGATTTTTTACAGCAAATAGACGTGGCAGCAGCAGACAAAATACCCACGTTGTATTTGCAGGATAAAGTGATTCGGTATTATCGAAAAAAACTCTATTTGGGCTTAAAAGAGCCCACGGGAAGATTAGTGGTGCATGAGGTGAAAGGTGCGGGGTTATCCTCAAAAAAAGTATCGCAGCCATGGACTATCGCAAGACGATCGGGCGGTGAAACGATTAAAATAGGGAACAGCCATTGCCATCAACAATTGAAAAACTGTTGGCAAAAGTGGGGTGTGCCGCCTTGGTTGCGAGATCATTATCCATTGATTTATCAAGACGGTGATTTAATAGCTGTCCCTAATTATGCGTATGATTCGAAATTCACCGCAGACCCTGATGAGATGGGCTTTCTCTTTGATTGGATTCTAACGGATTGAGAGTTGCTAGAGTCGTCAGTGAGTCATGTAGAACGTTTGGCTGACCACCCTGGTTTTTAAAAAGTGTTGTGTAGAGGGCGGCTTGATTGTAGGTCCCTTTTTTTGTGCTCGAAGCTAGCTTTTGTATTTACAGAGTTGATAAGGCCTAAGAAATGCGTTATCTTAGACCAATAATGCAGTGCTAATTAAGTAACAGTGAAGATTATACATGAAGAGACTAGATCCAATC
This sequence comes from Coxiellaceae bacterium, assembly GCA_044359385.1. Taxonomy (GTDB): domain Bacteria; phylum Pseudomonadota; class Gammaproteobacteria; order JAJRRL01; family JAJRRL01; genus JBIKMG01. Next base: position 180 of record JBIKMG010000013.1, on the reverse strand, counting down.
ATTCGAAATGCCGTATCTCCTATCATTCCAGCCCATTTTTTCTCACCTGCAGAGTTTCCAACGATACCTGTTCCGAAAAACCCTGCATCCTTGGAGGAGATTGCTGAAGCCTTGTCGATTGAACAATCGGATGTGGAGAGGCATATCGGGCAAGGATCAACGTTTGCCCATAAAGTAGCC
>JBIKMG010000084.1:0-3169 GCA_044359385.1 Coxiellaceae bacterium | reverse complement strand
CGCTGCATCAATCTCTCCGCTGTCTTGACCTTCTCGAAAAACTTCGCTCGTGACTATGACGAAATTTCTGCACAATAGGCAAGTGTTTACGCCACCAAGCAACTGAATCACTACAATCCCAACCAGCCGTTACGTGCAGCTCTAAAAAATCAACCCCTGCACGCACATAGCGCTGCGCTAAGATACGCTCTAATCGAGATGGGCTCTGCTTAAGTGATTGCAAACGATAAAACAACGACCAAATAGACTCCATCATGCCCGTAAAATTTTTAGGTATTTGCAACACTGTTCGTGCAGCAATCAAAGACTCACGTATCCCTTGATGCACAGATACCGCATAACGATTGGTATTTTTAAAAATCTCAGCCTGTTTCTGTGCGACCATGGGCCAAAACAAAACAGCCAGCAAATAACCCGGACTCAATGACAACTCTTTGCTGTAACGACGATCCGTTTCTGTCATCACTAAATCCCATAATTTCTTATACCGAATATCGGTGAGTTGATTAAGCGCACGACAGGGACCCGGGAAGAGGACTTCCAAATACCCCGTCGATTTTAACCACCGAAAAGAGGCGACTGCATGGCCTGTAAAAAAAAGCTTCCCTACCTCATCAAATAACCGAGCTGGTGCTACATGTGCCAATAAATGCGGCAGAGCTAATAATTGAGAATAGGTCTGTTTTTCAATTTTTAAATCCAACTTAGCCGCCAAACGAATTGCACGCAACAAACGGACCGGATCCTCATGAAAACGCTGATGCGGATCACCAATCATACGTAAACGTCGATTTTTGATATCCGTCATGCCACCTGTGTAATCCAAAATCGATGCGTCTTGAAGCCGGTAATACAAGGCATTGACTGTAAAATCTCGCCTCCAAGCATCTTCCTCCAACGTTCCATAGACGTTATTACCTTCAGAAACTCGAGTAACTTCCCCATCCTCAGGATCCAGCTTCCCAAACTCTTGTGTATTGGCGCGAAAGGTTGAGACCTCAATGATTTCACCCCGATAAAAAACATGGGCTAATCGAAAACGTCTACCAATGATCCGGCAGTGACGAAAAACCCCAACGACTTGCTCGGGTGTTGCATTAGTCACGACATCGAAATCTTTGGGTTTATGCCCCAATTGGAGATCACGCACGCAACCACCGACTAAATAAGCTTCAAAGCCAGCCGCATGCAACCGTGACAAGGTATCCATCGCATTTGAGCTTAAATCCACTTTTAAAACTTGATGCCGTTTTCCTGGGGTAACCTGAACCGAAGCTGGACGCGCTACAGATTGTACTAATTTATTCCACCTAGATACCAGTGACAACTCACTCTCCTACAAATCACAGCGAACAACTCGTTATACTATCACAAAACAATAAAAAAGCTGAACAAACAGCCGATGATATCGTTTAGAAACGGATACCGCAAGCAAGCCATCCCGGCCATTTAGCGAACAAGCTCGGCTATTAAACAAGATTTACTTTTGCAATATCGGAACCAGGTCGTTTTCGAAAAACTCTCTAGCCATCGCAAATGCACGAATATCTAGCGTACTTTATCCACGTTAATTTCAGGAATAATGAACGAGTTTTCAGGCATTAAAAATTTCTGAGGAATCGTTATCGATTTTAGATGATTCATCTGATCCGCGCTTGAGTATTCCTAGGATCAGACTCCGTCGCTCTTGAAACCAAGCCAAGTAAGCCATTTGTTCTTATAGCGCGTCCATTAAGCAGATGATCCGCATTACTTAATTTCCTCACTTTAGTCACTTGAAAGCATCTGAATAAAAGAAATGAATTGAACACCTGTGCTTCTTCTGCGTTGCGTATCTTTTTATATCCTGATACTAATTTGCTACGATACTCAACGAGCGATCCCTTCGGGGCCTGTTTCAACAGCCTTGTTAGGGCCTCTCTTCCCAATAACTGAACCACTGATGCGGCATTCTCTTCGGATAGTTGCGAAAGCGCAGCTTGTAGATTCTCAACAGTTGTTATGGACCTAGAGAGGATATGAAGTACAATTCGAAGAGAAGTGATTCGCATAGGCTCTATTTTGTTGGGACCGAATATTCTATTGCACTCGTTAATTCGGTCTTCTGTTGGCTGAATCAATGCTATCAAGTGACTATACTGGGAAGAAATTCGCGCTTGATTATCTGGGTTATCAAGCAGTAGAGACAAGACCGAAACTGCTTCGAATTCTACATCGAGACGGCTATTGCCAAGAAGGGACAGCAAGGTAGCCATACAATCGAGTGAGGCATTATTATTTTGATCATCTGGATTAGTATCGATTTTAACTTTGATTGCACCAATGGCCAATATTTTAAGGGAATCAGAAGTGCTTGAGCCAATAATCTCCAACCACTCTTTCATACTAAAATACTTAACTATCTGTTCTTTAATTTCTGAGCTCTCTAGCTCTTCAGCTAGCTTGAGCTTATCAAACAGCTCACCTGCAGCTGCAGTAGCCCGCTCTTCTCCACTAACGGCACTCTTAGCCATTCCTATCAAGTTTTTCAAGCAGTCATTAATAGGATCATGGACGAGAAAGCATGAAGCTATCTTCTTTTTATAGAATGAAGAATCCGCAAGAGCTTTCAAGCCCAAAACTGCATCGTATCGCATATGAGGATCGCTATGCTTAAGGTAGCGCAGAAAGATCTGCGCAACTTCCAATTTCTTGTTATCTGTCATATTACAAGGGACTAGATATCTAAGTACGTTTAATGCGATCGAAGCGATACGTTCATCATCACGATTCAGAAGACTTATCAATTCAGGAATAACACGAGCCCATAAAAACTGCACTTTTGAGAACTTTCTCGCCATTTTTTTAAGCAGCTGACTCGTATCGTCCCAGTTATTTTTAAGATGCTCGACCAATTTCGTAGGGACCAGCTCCCAACTCAAAGGAGGTTTAAGCTTGATGGAATCGACCCAATAGTCAAACGCCACCCGACAAGCCAGACGACGTGTTAATTCAGATCCCAGATGAGTTAACCACCATTCCATGTGGATAGTTTTAGCGATAAGACATTGGTGATCTGGTTTAATCATTAGATACTCAAGCAGCTCAACGGCGCCTTCTTTCCTTTCTATCTCACTATCTTCAAAAATCCGTACCAACCGAACAATAGCTGTATCCGTTATTCCATCAA
>JBIKMG010000083.1:0-3183 GCA_044359385.1 Coxiellaceae bacterium | reverse complement strand
TGATACAACGAGGCATTTTTCATTTTTCCATGATTCGCTCTTACGATGATGGGCGTTTTGTTAACTTATCTAATATAGATGGCTGGATTGATTACTATTACGAGCAAAAACTTTACCTATCCAGCTGTTTTGAAAACCACCCTTCTGCTTATTTCTCACAAATTTTTTTATGGGGAACTCAATTAAACGGAAAAGTCGTTGATGATGCAAAACAGAAATTTGACAGCAGCCATGGCATCACCGTTATTAAGCGGGAACTCCAATACACTGATTTTTATTTTTTTTCATCGTCATTGGAGAAAATTTATTTAAATAATTTTTACATCAACAACCTAGCTTTCCTCTATCAATTTATTCATCGCTTTGAAAAAGAAGCAACACACCTAATCAATCCGTTCATCAGTGATAAGAGAGCATATATTTACGAAAATCTGTACATTACAAACTCAATCCCTGGAAATATTAATGAGACAGACAAAGTTGATTTACACCAACTAATTACTGCTGATGAATGCCCGGTAAATATCACTCCTCGAGAATCAGACTGCTTGTATTGGTTACTAAAAGGCTGTAGCGCGAAAGAAATAGCAAAAGTAAAGTGTTTATCACCTAGAACCATCGAGCAGCACGTGGATTCCCTTAAGAAAAAATTTGGGTGCAAAACGAGTCTTGAGTTGGTGTCGAATTTATTCCATGAACACCACAACTTTTCATTGTCTCTCTTGCATAAAAACAACGAACAAACCGTAGGAAGAAAAAACTTATGAAAGCAGAAAAATCGATAGAAAACCCAATAAAAGAGCTTAAGAAATTGACCGAGTCTTTGTTTAGAATTAATTTTGATATTTTTCAAAAATTACTGGAAGACTTTTCAACGATAACCGTCAAAAAAGAATGTCAACAAAGCTTAACTCAAATACAAGAAAGATTAACTCGCCTTCAGAATCTGTTTAATCAAGAGTTGGGGGATATACGAATCATTAAAACGACTTATAAAAACCTCCTCGAAGGAATCTATAATCAAGCAGGATCAGAATTAGTCAAAATCACTCAAAACACATTGAACCAGGTGGAACGCGGGATTGTTCATGACCTATTTTCTATTATTCAAGAAACCGCTAAAAACACCATAAAAGAAAGTCAACAACTCATTGATCCCCGATTGTTTCAGGAAACAAAAGAAAAAGAATCAAAAAAAGAAGCCGCTTACCGAAAAAAATTAACCTTATTAGTTGAAGAGTCTACACGAGTTCGAACGACCCAAAAAACAAAATTTGATCTGTTTCTAACGCAATTAAAAGCTTGGCTGAATGAGAGCGGTGTGAAGCAGCCTGGCCAACTGTTTATTAGTTATGCCTGGGCTGATTCAGAATCAGAAGAAGAAAGCTGGTTGCAACCATTTTTAACCGGCGTTAAAGAACATCTAGACTTGTGTGGCATCGTCACTCATCTAGATATTCTAAGCTCCGAGGCACGAGAAGGTATATTTGGATATATGCATAAAAAAATAGATGCCTCTAATTTCATTCTTTTAATTGGGACTGAAAACTTATACAACAAACATTTTTTTATCGGCATGTTACATGAAGAATTATCGGAATTGCGTCGAATGCGGGAAGCGGATTTACGCGCAGGAAAGCAACCGGGCGTTATCCCTGTTAACTTGTCTAAAAATCATCGCGATGCTTTTCCTCCAGGATTCGAAGGTTATTGTAACATTCGAGATTGGCCAAGCTCCGATTACCTCCTCAATTTGCAAGAAATCATAGGTTACATTTATGGAGTCTATGAGAATAAGGCCTATCAAGGTATGTGGTCGAGTTTTCATGATCAACTGGCGCAACATGACTATGTTTTACGCCGTTCTCCACAAGACAGAAGATTGCCTCTTATCCCCGGCAACCCCAAAGAAACCTTTCCAGCAGAAAAATTAAGATATGATCCAGCTCAACGTTTAGATGGAGTCCTAATCGCAGGAATGACTTATCAACCCAAACTAATACCGCATTTTGTAGAAAGAAATCTCTTATCTGAATTGCCTGAAAAATACGACTCTGGAATAAATCCCCTGATTTTAACTGGCCTAGGTGGTGCTGGCAAGTCACAACTGGCAACCTATTATTTTTACCGAAGCACTGTACCGTATGATTTTCGAATTTGGTTTCGAGCAGAAGAAAATCTCGATGAACAATATCTCCAATTTGCAAAGTCCGCTGGTATTGTGGATGCAAGCACGAAATTATCTATTGCTGACCTTCGATCAACCGTTCATGAATGGCTCATAAAAAAAAACACAGGATTGATCATTTTCGATAACGTAGCAAATTTCTCTGATATTGAAAATTTTATCCCTCAACCCACGAATAAGTTACATATTGTTATAACGAGCCGCAATCGTTTATATGCTGAAATGAATTGTATTGATGTTGGCTTGCTCGATAAAAAGGAGGCCAAAAATCTTTTAACCCATGTTTTGGGTAACTCTCATGAAGACAGTCAGATTGAGAATTTAATTTTCCATGTGGGCTCCCTAGCACTGGCTTTGTCGCAGGCTGCTTATTTTATTTTGCATCACACCCTGTCTATACAAGATTATATTACGCTATATCAAAAAAATTTAGCGCTTGTTTTAAGTTACGAAGACCCTCGCGCCTGCCCTGCTGAGCAACACAGGCCGGCATGGGTTAGTTTTAACCTTATTTTTGATCAATTGCTTCAAGAAAATCCCCTCTCTTCTGTTTTACTACAATACATGTCTTATTTAGCCAGTGACATTATTCCGGAAGAGTTGATTATGCATTTAATTGCGAATCATCTACCTGATGAAAAAAATCCCCACTTAAAACTTTTACTCTGTAAAAAAATATTTAATCAATATTCCATCGTGAAATACGATCCGCATCTTAAATTATTCAGCCTTCATCGTTTAGTACAGGCTATCATCCGAGAAAAAACTCAACACTTGAAAGAAGATAACGATTTTTTATTATCCGCCCAGCAAGTTTTTAAGAACTTGTATACTAGCCTCATTTGGTTTAGAAAAAAATCCAACCCAGAATTCACAGAGTTAGAAGCACATCAGTTTGAAGCAAGACAAAATGAACATTGTCTAAAACTAGTCGAGTATGACAGAGCAGTCCCTACAACCGAAGCGGATGTGATGCCCACAGACCCGTTGCGCTT
>JBIKMG010000056.1:0-11847 GCA_044359385.1 Coxiellaceae bacterium | reverse complement strand
CTTTGTATCGGGTGGAACTTCAAAAACATAGGGGGCACGGAATAACACGGGATGCATTAGAGAGTGAGGTATAATTAAATCTTGTGCTGGTGCTCTCTGATCTTGCATATAGGTACCTTTTTTAAATAGGACGCTTCTTTCTATTGTATCTAAACCCAGATGCGATTGCTATAGCTATCCCTATGGATATTCGACACCATATCCATTTCTTGAACCGTAGCGTCGGCTTGATGCATTCATTAATAATTCGCTGAAGAATAAATTTTCCAATTTAATGGACAGCGCTTTCTGCTTTCGATATAATCACCGACTGCTATAAAGGATTTAATTGAGATATCATATAACAACTAGGCACGTGAATGATTAGCAATTTTTGGCGAATACCGTGGGCTTTTCGAAAACTTTCCGTGTTTATACTTTCCAGAATTACCTGGAAAATCGCAGGGTGGAAAGACTTAACCTTTAAAATGATTGCACCTGCTATCCTATTTTCTGCCTCTGTACCTGCAGTTGCCGCGTTGCAACTGCGACTATGGAATTTTCACGATGCTGATATCCGCGCTGTGACACAAGTTATTGCAGAACTCACTAAAAAGAACATCCTACTAAGCCCCAAAGTTTCTGGCCAAATCACTCTCGTTAGCCAAACTCCCCAGTCAATTCAACAACTTTACAAAAACTACCTAGATATGCTTGAGCAACTTGATTTTGCGGCGATACCAACCGGTGATAATACACTAACGATTGTTCCAGCCAGCGATGCTATGCAATACGCGAGTGATAGTAACGCTACTCAAGGCAGTGTTGTTCTACGTGTCATACAGATTCATAACACGGCTTCCTCTTCCTTGGTTTCCGTCGTGCGCCCACTGCTTCACTCTTGGGGATACATTACGTCATATTCGCCCTCTAACAGTCTTATTGTCTCGGGAACAAAAGAAAATCTAGATCGCATTGAAGCAATCATTCGGCAAATGGATAATACAGACAACTACCAAGTTCGGATTATCAAACTACGTTTTGCAAGCGCTAAAAAAATAGAGGCCATCATCAATGCGATGGAAATGCAAGATGGCCGAATAGGTAAAACCTACACGGTTTCCGTCACGGCCGATGAAGGCAGTAACTCTGTCTTGGTCAGTGGCAACAGTACGCAACAGCGAAAAATGAAAAATCTCATTTTACAGTTAGACAATAGTCAATCTGAAGGTCAAACCAATACGGCGGTTATTCCTCTCAATTATCTTGACGCTAAAAGCTTCGCCCCTATTTTGGAAAAAACAGGTAAATCAACACAAGAAGAAAAAGATAAAAAATCCGATGGGAGCAGCATTTCTGTTCAAGCAGAGCTGGATAACAATGCACTGATCATTCATGCGCCTAATTCATTGATGAATACACTCAAAGCAGTGACTCAAAAATTAGATCATCGTCCACAACAAGTCATGATTGAAGCGATTATTGTGAATATGAATCAATCTGTCAGTGATAATCTAGGAATCGATTGGAGTTTTAATCTCGGAGCCAGTAACTTAGCCATTGGCTCTGCGACGCTCGGAATTATTCGTTCAGGCAGTTTTGACACGGTAATTTCAGCACTCAATTCTCATGGGAACTCTAATATTTTGGCTACCCCATCCATTATGGTGCTCAATAACAAAGAGGCGAATATAAGCTCCGGTGAAAACATTGCCTTAAGTGAAGGCAACCTCACCACAGCAGGCGCAAGCACCGACTCAACCAGTCCCTACTATCAAAATGGCGTCTACAATAATGTCGAACGCAAAGATGTCACCTTGAGTTTGAAGGTCACACCGCATATTGCACCCAACAACACCATACACCTACACATTGAACACCAAGATGACTCCCTTCCCAGTGAAAGTGCCGAAAAAACAACAGACAATCTAAACCAATCGTATTTAACGAATAAAATATCCACCGATGTATTGGTCAACTCTGGCGATATTCTAGTTTTAGGCGGATTAAGCCAAGATGCCGTTTCAAAAACCTTGAGCAAAGTACCTATCTTAGGTGATATTCCTGGAATCGGAAAACTCTTTCAGCACGTCAATGAAGAAATGAAGCGAAAAAATCTGATGATATTTATCAAGCCTATCATCCTTAACGATACGGCGGTGGGAGAAAAAATCACAAAAGACCGTTATCTCAATGCGCGCGCACAAGAACTAAATATGAAAGCTGGAACACCGATTGATCCTAGGCTAGCCAACACAGAGCTCCCTTCCTGGCAATCCCAAGTTGAACATCTATCCGAAAATAATGTGCAGCTGCCTTTACCGAGAAATACCGATTATTCGAGGTATCAGCCGTGAAAAGATTACCTTACTCGTATGCTAGACAACACCGCGCATTGCTAGAAGAAAGAAATAATGTGATGCATGTCATTTACGAAAAAAATTGCCTGACATCTACAACCTTAATAGAGCTACGTCGTTTTTGCGAGAAACCCTTTTCGCTCCTACCTCTAGATTCCCAATCCTTCCAAGAAAAATTAGCAGCCTGTTATGAATCTAAAGCAGGTGAAGCCGAAGCAGCTATGCAAGACTTGGAGAAAGCAGAAAGCCTGATCCATCTATTATCGAGTCTTCCCAAAGTCGACGATCTTTTGGAGTCACAAGACGATGCGCCGATTATTCGGCTCTTAAACGCCGTACTAGCACAAGCCATTCAGCAGCACGCTTCCGACGTCCATTTTGAGCTTTTCAATCAACAATTCAGTATTCGACTGCGTTGCGATGGCGTTTTGTATGAAGCCCTTTCTCCAAACCCTGCTTTGGCACCGCTGATTATTTCTCGCATCAAAGTAATGGCTAAGCTCGATATTGCCGAGAAACGCTTACCCCAAGATGGAAGAATGACATTACTGATTGGCGGCCACGAAGTTGATGTTCGTGTTTCTACGCTACCCACCCAACACGGAGAGCGTGTCGTACTGCGTTTACTCGATAAAAAATCTGCTCCGCTTGATCTAAAAAAACTGGGGCTAGATAGTCAAAAATTTGAAACTTTAGCTAAACTCATCAGGAAACCACATGGTATTGTCTTAGTCACCGGTCCAACAGGCTCTGGTAAATCCACGACCCTTTATGCTTCTTTAGTCGAAATAAACAATCCCAGTCGCAATATCATGACCGTTGAAGACCCCGTTGAATACGACCTGGAAGGTATCGGACAAACTCAAGTCAACAGCAAAATTGGTTTGAGTTTTTCTCGAGGACTGCGTGCTATTTTACGTCAAGACCCCGATGTCGTCATGGTCGGTGAAATTCGTGACAAAGAAACCGCTGACATGGCTGTACAAGCTAGTTTAACCGGGCATTTGGTTTTATCGACGCTACACACCAATACAGCAATCGGTGCAATTACGCGTTTACGCGACATGGGCATTGAATCCTTTTTAATTGCGTCGACACTAAGCGGTGTTATTGCACAACGCTTGGTTCGGCGTTTATGTGATCATTGCAAGGAAAAAAAACGCGCTTGTGAAGCCGTTCATCATTTTTTAAAAATTCCACTCGATCAAGACGTATTTGTTTATGAACCGGTAGGTTGTGAACATTGTCGTCAAGGATATGCTGGCCGATTTGCAATTTGTGAAATCATTGAAATTACCCCGGAGATGACGCAACTCATCCACGAAAATGCGACCGAGTCTGAATTAGATCGTGAAGCACGCAACCATTTTCCCTCTATCCACAGCGATGCGGTTAACCACGCATTACAAGGCAATACATCCATCGATGAATTACTTCGTGTTACCCAGGATTGATGCCATGCCTATTTTCGAATACACCGCTTTGCTTACTAACGGTAAAAAACAAAAAGGAACTCAAACGGCGGATTCTGCAGCGGATATTCGCCAATTTATCCGCCAACAAGGCCTTATACCCCTAACTGTTTCTGAGTTTCGCCCAGGAAAAACCAAAGGGTTTTCTTTTCGACAACCAAAAAACTTAAGTCAAGCACAACTCGCGCTCATCACACGTCAGCTAGCTACTTTACTCGAAGCTGGAATCCCCTTAGACGAGGCACTTCGCTGTCTGGCCGATCAACAAGATAAAACCCATCTCAAAAAAATCATTCTAGCGATTCATACGAAGATCAGTGAAGGTTTTGGACTCGCCGAAGCGCTAAACACATTCCCTAAGTCTTTTCCGATCATCTATAGAACGACGATTGCTGCTGCTGAAAAATCTGGAAAAATGGATTCTGTATTGATAAGCCTCGCTGAATACACTGAAAAACAACAAAAAATAAAGCGCCAAATTCAACAAGCCTTAATTTATCCGTGTGTGATGGGTGTGGTTTCTTTTTCTGTCGTATTATTTTTACTACTCAACATCGTTCCCACGATCATTCAAGTTTTCATCGATAGTCAACAAACGTTGCCACTGGCCACAACGCTCTTATTAAACCTAACACATTTTTTGCAAAAAGACGGATGGCTACTTGCGTTAATTTTAGTGATTATCATCAGTGCAGTTATCCAATTAATGCGCATCCGAAAATATCGCATGCTCTTCTATGATGTCTTACTGGCTATTCCCATTTTAGGAAAAACAATTGCGAGCATAAACAGCGCTCGTTTCGCTCGAAGTTTTGGTATTTTACAAGCTGCAGCTGTTCCCATACTCGATGCGTTGTCCGCTGCCCATGCTCTGGTTCGCCCTTTACCCATGCGTGATGCATTAGATACTACCATCAAGCAAGTACGCGAAGGAAAAGGCATTGCGGACTCCTTAGCAACATGCCACCATTTCCCTCGCATGCTAATCCATTTAATTCACAGCGGTGAGCAAAGCGGACGTCTAGCTGATCTCTTGCAAAAAGCGGCTTCTAGCCAAGAAGAGGATGTTGAAGCCTTGATCCAAAGTGCACTGTCTCTATTTGAACCATTAATGATTGTTGTCATGGGCGGTATTGTTTTATTTATTGTTTTGGCAGTTATGCTGCCTATTTTTTCACTGGATCAACTGGCTGGCCAAACCTAAAGGAGTGCATCATGCATCATAAAAGACTAAAACAAGCAGGACTAACCCTCATTGAAATTATGGTGGTTATTGTCATCATGGCTATCTTAGCTGCGATTGTCGTTCCCAAAATCATGAGCCGCCCCGAACAAGCCAAAAAAATAAAAGTCGAACAAGACATCCTGGCGATCGGAAATTCGATGGATCTGTATAAATTAGACAACGGCTTTTATCCCTCAGAAGAACAGGGAATCGTGGCTCTCGTCACAGAACCCACAACCGATCCGTTACCACAAAACTGGAACCCCGGTGGTTATTTGAAAAAATTACCTATGGATCCTTGGGGACATCCTTACTTGTACAAAAACCCAGGTGAACACAACGAAATTGATATTTACAGCTTGGGCATCAGTCATACAGAAAAAACAATCGTGGGAAACTGGGATGCAAAAGAAAAAACAGCTTCCTAACGGTTTTAGTCTGTTAGAAATAATCATCGTCATTGCTATTCTTGCTATCGTCTCAACCATTGCAACGGTTGGCTTTGTTCGCTGGCAAAGCCACAGCAAAATTCACTTCGCCAAAGATCGCTTACTCGATACTCTCCATACGTATCGTCTACTTGCGATAGATGAAAACGTGAGTTACCGGTGTCAAGTCGCCGGTGCCACACTGATTTGTCGATGCTTTACGTTCAACAAAAAGGGTGAGCTCGGCTGGCATGATCGCAAAAAAAAGCGCATTATTGATTCAAGTTTACAGATGAAAATCACGGAATCAACGCCTGAAGAAAGTCATGCTATTTATTTTTTATCCTCCGGCGAAGTGCCTCCTTTCGCGTTAGAAATCCGTGAAGGAAAAAATAGGCTCTATCAACTGAAGAGTCATGATTATCGCATTATTGAAGGCAACTAAACGACATGAAACAGCAAACCGGCTTTACGTTAATCGAAATTTTAATCGCACTCGCTATCTTAGCCATTGCTTTAACCGCAGCATTGATGCTGACAACACAGTCCACTAAACACATACTACGAACACAAAATGAAATAATGGCTCAATGGGTCGCAGAAAATACATTGGCGAAAATACAAATGGAATCGCTCAAGCTGCAAGCCGACAGACCCCTAACGGGATCACAACAAGAGGGCAGCCAATCCTTTTTTTATGAGGCCCACGCATCCACGCACTATCCAAACGCAGATGAAATCACTATCCATGTTGGTTTGCAAGAAAACAAACCCTTAGTGACTCTCAAGGGTTTTCATTGGCACGGTCGTGCATCTGGAGCGACGCGATGAGAAATCAACACGCCGGCTTCACGCTCATGGAACTTCTTGTTTCTCTGGCCATCTTTGCGATCTTGAGTCTCCTGGTTTCCGCTGCACTGCATCATTCATTGTTTGCTTACCAGAAAATCAAAGACGACAGTGCCCAGTTGTCTCGCCTAGCGATGGCCGAACAACTCATGCGTCGAGACTTTGCTGAAATACAGCCCAGGCCAGTCATTACCCTCAATGGCGAAAGATTTGCAGCCATCAGGCAACCCGATAACCAGAGCGTTGAAATCACTACGGCATCTCGTGACAACCCCGGTGGATTATTCAATCGTTCGAGTTTACAACGGATTCGTTATGCACACTCGGATCACCAACTCATTCGAACAACCTGGCCGACGTTAGACGGCTATGCAGAAAATGAAGGCGAAAAAGAAGTGCTGATCGATCACATTGAAGATTTGCATATTTATTTTATTCATAACAAAGGGGAAAAGGAAACACAGTGGGACATGAGCACTCAACTTAGCGATGCTCATTTACCTACCGGCATTGTGATTGACATTACCTTCACCGATCATCGTGTATTTCACGGTGATTTCTCAGTTGTGTTTCAAAAGCAAGGGGAAAATTATTGATGCATTCACAAAAGGGGTCTGCCATTATCTCTGCGATTTTTATCGCTTTACTCGTTGCGCTTATTGCGACTTCGATTGCCTTATTTTCAAAGCATTTAATTCAAGAAGCGATTGCCCATCAATCCTCTACGCATACACAATACCTATTGGATTCACCTATCCCGCTCATTGAAAATGAAATTGATCAGCAAGTTCCCTTTACACATAGTATCAACGTTAAAATAGAAAAAGAGGGTGTAACCATAAGAAGTTACGCTACGCATGCACAAGGGTTGTTAAATATCAATGCTTTCTCACATTTAAATCCTAACGACGAAACAGTGGATGTCAAAAACCTCATTCTTTTTCTAACGCTGATTGGTGTTAAACAAAATACGACTCAACTGGCTAACTTATTAATTTCAAGTTTAAATCGAGAATTCAGAGCAACCGGCGACAAAGTTCCTATCTATCAATGGCCCGGACATCCTCTGATTCTACCCAGTAGCGTACGCGGGATTCCTTTCATCACGCCTGAAACCTATCACTTATTACGAGAGTGGATCACCGTTTTACCGACCACAGCGCTTCTAATACCGAACAGTCTCCACTGGCCAGCGTTAGTTGCGTTGGGCTTATCCGAAGATAACGCCAAGGCCCTTAGCAACTGTTTGGACGAAAATCCAGGTATTGGGGTCTCTCTCGCTATGGCTCACTGTCAATTGCCTCCTGCTATTGCACAGTCACCCGCGATAGATAAAATAACATCTTCGGATTTGGCGTCTTATTTTACGGTGTATTCTTATTTTTTTTCTAAAAATAGAGAATATCAAAAAACAACCTTATTATTTCGAGAAAGGTTCCGTCAATTTAATAGCTGGTCTATCGTTTGGCAACACAGTGATGTCAATGCATGAGGAAAACAACATGAGTAACCCTTGGTTAATGACCATTGACGATGAAAAACCGGCTTTACAAAAAGCGGACAAGCTTTATATTTCTGTTCCCGGCGAGCTGGTTTGTTCACTTGTGATAGAACTTCCCGTACTACCGACTAAAAATCGCGAACAAGTGGTTGGCTATGCCTTGGAAGATAAAATTGCCGCACACCTGGACGATATTAAAATCATTATTTTTCCATCGACAAAAGGAAAAACGACCGTCTTATGGTGTCTCCAAGCACAATGGGAACGTTGGTTGCAAAAAATAGAACAATTCCATATGCCTGAACCAGAAGCGCTGCTGCCAGACTATTTATATCTTCCCCTAGAAATGAATGCTTGGACCATTCGAACCCATGAAAACCGAACATTACTTCGGACCGACGCCTTCAATGGATTAACCCTTGAAAACGAGCTATTTATAGAGTTACTCTCACTAAAACTGGATCAAGCATTAGAGCTACCGACCACATTGATTTACGAGGGAGGGCCCTTGTTGGAGCCATTGACTCATTTATGCACTCAATATGGGCTTTCCCTTATTCAAAAGAAACTACCTTTTTTCAGCATTCCTAGGGACTCTCGGTTATCTTTGTTACCTCAGAAAAAATTTCATTGGAAACAGATCCCTCGATCTTGGAAAATAGCAGGCATACTCGCCATCACGTGGATAACGCTATTAATCATCGGATTTTCTTGGCAGCATCGTGCTTTAAACCAGGCTATCAAAAAAGACCAACAGCAACTGGCCACACTGTATCATCGTGTGGATCCCATACACGAAATTCCCGAGGGCTGGGTCGAACAGCTCCCTTCTTTGCAGCGCAATCTAAAAAACAGTCTGCATAAAGAGACGGTGATCACACACGTGATGATGCTTAATCAGATCCTAACGCGTTATCCCGGTATCGAACTAAAATCTTTTGATGTGACGGCTCAAAAAATTGAACTGCAGATCAACGCTTCTTCGATGAAAATAATCGACACCCTGGTCACGCAACTGAAAAAACAAAAATGGCATGTCAGACAAATGGTTGATCCATCGTTAGCGTCATCCCCTTTTTCATCTACAAAAGACAATATGCGAGAAATACATATTCAATTACGTATCGAGGTTTTATCATGATCAAAAATGGGTGGCATAATCGAGATAAACGCGAAAAAATAATGCTTTGCTTGATGGCAGCATGTCTATTTTTCTTCGTATTTTTTGAGCTATTTAACACGAAAACAAAATCCTCAAGCAAGCAGCTTATTTTTCAACAACAACGATCTCAGTTATTGACAGCTGTTCGTTTAGAAAAGCAAATCGCAGCGTTGTATCAAGCGGGTGCACACATAAAACAGCCTGCAACACCTGCGCTTATTGAGCAATCGTTGAATACACATGGCTTTCAACAGGCGATTGAAAAAACCGATCTGCGTAAAAAAACGATGGCGATCACATTTAAAGCCGTTCCCTTTGATGATCTAATGACGTGGTTAACAGCGCTCACTGAATCATACACCGTCCATATCACGCGCTTTTCAGCTCACCGCTTATTTCGTAGAGGATTGGTTTCTGCTACGATTCAACTAACTACCTAACGCTATTTATAAGGAGCATTTATGCCGAATACTTTTTTTCCATCAACAACCATTAAAACGAATGGCCCTATAGGTACAGTCGTTTTCGAAGGCCCTTTCATCTCTTTTTTTAACCCCCAACAAGAATCCCTTATAGGTATTTTTGGTAAGGCATTAAATGCTGCAGGAGTTCCCGTTCAACCTGTCAATTTTTATGACCCGTTTCATGGAAGACTGAGCGAACATCCGTCGAACTTAGATCATATTCATCTCTTACATCAAACCCTAAAACCTTTCACAGCTCAGATGATCAAGGACGTTTGCCAGAAAATACCAGCCTATGAGGCTCGTCTCGTTTTTGGTGGCGCTGGTTGCACAGGATTGGTCACCGCACTTGAAAAAAATGCAAAGGCCATAAATGATGTGAATAAAGATGAATTGTCTCAATGGGCTCTTCAGGTGGTTAACGCCTTCCTCGCTAACCCTATCGATATCGAAACACACGATTTTCCTCACGCAATCGAGGCGTTTACGCTCAATTTTAATAGTCTTTCAGAGCTTTGTGCTAAACCGTCTAGCCTATCAGAAAAAAGCTGCCTCTATTTCAGGCAACAAATCTTTCTTTTTGCACTCATTTCTGTTCTTTTACTGGCAGTCCCGCTTCTGCTTTTTCAGGTTGGACTCGGGAAGAAACGGCCCTCTCTTTTTACCTGCATTAAGAAAAAAAGTCCGTCTGCCCCTACAGATTCCAGCGTAGAGAAAAACGGTAGGCACTTTAAAAGATAAGGCGATCAGGATGAAAAAAAAACCGACTGCCACGCTACTGATCATTTTGATAGTGGCTACGTTGACACAAGTGTGCACCGATATGTACATACCCTCATTACCCGCAATTGCGAAGGACTTTCATGTCACGGTTGGCGCCTCTCAAGCAACGATGAGTTTATTCATTTTTGGAGTTGCCTTAACTTGCCTTATTTATGGCCCGTTATCTGAAATTATTGGACGACGATTTACGCTCATCATTGGTATCCTAATTGCTATTTTTGGTGGGCTTATTTGCTTGTTTTCATCTTCTATTAGCATTTTGCAACTGGGTCGATTTATTCAAGGTGCTGGGCTTGGGGCATGTGCTGCCTTGTGGCGCTCCATTTTTAGAGACACCTATTCTGGTAATGCATTAGCCAAAATCGGCTCTTATTTAGCGAATTTTGTTTTACTCTCTACTATATTAGCACCCCTGATCGGAGGTTATATCCAAAAATACACTAACTGGAGAATCACGTTTGTTGCTTTATCTGCTTGGTCTTTAGTTGTTTTTTTTATCGTTATTTTTCTATTTCAGGAAACAGGAGAACATCATGGAAAGCATCGCGCAAGCATTCGATTCATTCTATCCACCTATGGCGAACTCATATGCTCCCGAAACTTTATGGGATTTGCGATCTGCTCCTTTTTAAGTTTTGGTGGCTTATTTACGTGGTTAACAGCAGGACCTGTCGTATTAATTAAAGATGCCGGGATTACCCCTGTTTTATTCGGTTGGCTATCCGTAATTACTGCTGTTTCCATGGCTGTTGGAGGCACACTAAATGGAAAAATAGTACATCGCGTAGGTAGTCAACATATGATGCAAATTGGTTTTGTAATAATGACTCTTGCAGGTATATTCATGCTATGTGGCTATTATTTTTGGGGAATTAATGGGTATGTTGTGCTTATCCCTTCCTTGATCCTTATCTTCGGCTCAGCCCTGACTTTTTCCAATGCTTTTTCTAATGCGTTTGAAGATATAGGGCATATTGCAGGCTATGGAGGTGGCTTATACTCAGGTATTCAGTTAGCCGGCGGAGCTTTTTTTAGTGCTATTCTCTCGCATTTAAGCACTCAAAACCAACTCCCGATGGGATTTTTGTTTATGGCAAGCGGACTGTTGGCTTTTCTGGCATTTAGAAGCATTGTACCCCGAAGCACGTGATGAAAACCCCAATTCTGACTTGACGTCAGAAACAATAGTCAGGACGCATTATTTGAGATACAATAGAAAGAAGCGTTCTATTTAAAAAAGGTACCTATATGCAAGATCAGAGAGCACCAGCACAAGATTTAATTATACCTCACTCTCTAATGCATCCCGTGTTATTCCGTGCCCCCTATGTTTTTCAAGTTCCACCCGATACAAAGAGCTATGAAATATCAGAAATGGCAGACATTTTAGGCTTGACTGGTTCCAGCTTAGATCGATTCATTGGCCCATCGTCAGACTATTTGTCAAAAGAAAACCTCAAACAAGAGTTGTCTCGGTTGTGTGACGTCGTGTCTCGATTGAACAAAGCTGGCCAGGCTAATGCTGTGGCAGCGATAAAAGATAAGTTACGAGAAGGAATAGATAATTGTTCCGCAGGATTTTTTAATCGGGTTCAAAGCTGTTTTGAAATAACCCCTGCGTTGG
>JBIKMG010000082.1:0-3260 GCA_044359385.1 Coxiellaceae bacterium | reverse complement strand
AGCGCTTCCTTTTTTGTCGGACTATTGCCATCTTTCCTCTCCTCGTTCGTTACCAAAATAACGCTACAGGAGTGTCTAATCAATTAACAAGGCAGTAGAGGGCTTCCATAACGCTTTCGATATTTTT
This sequence comes from Coxiellaceae bacterium, assembly GCA_044359385.1. Classification (GTDB taxonomy): domain Bacteria; phylum Pseudomonadota; class Gammaproteobacteria; order JAJRRL01; family JAJRRL01; genus JBIKMG01. The sequence continues at coordinate 3,133 of JBIKMG010000082.1, read as the reverse complement.
TATGCCGATGCCTCAGAGATAAATATAAATTTCCACCCTGCTTCTTATCAATTAAAATGAAACGATAGATCGTTTCATGGCTGATATTAAAGAGATTATGTTTCTTAGCATAGCCACTGATTTTCTCTGGACTCCACTCTTGCTTAACCATGTTGATGATTTTATCTTTTAATGCCAAAGTCATTTTGACACATTTAGGTTTATATTTTTTGCGCTCTTCTGCATAGGTGTTTTCATAATCAGGTTTATATGAGCAGCTTCCAGTAAATTTAGAAAGATTTCTTGTTAACTCTCGACTAACTGTAGATCGGTGCACGCCTATTTCTTTGGCGATTTGACTTTGGTTACTGCCTGATTTTTTAAGTGGATAAATCATGCATCTTTGTTCATAGCTTAGATGGCTATAACCCATGTAGCAACTCCATTTAACAATGGCAAAATCGCTAAAGACTTTGGGTGCACCCGTGCCATCGTAAACTTGATCCGCTTCATATCAGCTATTCAATACTTCGTCTGCCACCCAAATATCGATTTGATCAAGCCGACGCAATGCCGAATTGTATTGAGACCCGCTTCTTATTTTGTATTTTAGCTTGGGAGTCTGCCAACTTTTCTTTTTGCGATATTTGTTGGGCATTGTTCACGTCCTGTGCTGTTAGATATAGATTGACTATATAATGATCGCCTGAAACATGCATGCTTGGTCAAGATATGAGTTAATCAACAAAGAACAAAAACTAGAGGTTGGCACAAATATCCAGTTTTGAGGCAAGGTTAGACACCAAATAACCTGCTATATCTTTTTGGCTTCCAGTCGATTCTTTTTTAAAACTCGGCCATAAGCCAAAACCATAACGACACATAACGCAAAATAAGCAACGGGAAGAACAAAGGTATTCACAGGGACATAACCCAAGTTTAAAACCATAATTGTTGCCAAACCCATATTAACAAAGCTCATCACCGCTGAACCATGGGCTTTATCAGTTGCACGGCTCATTGCCAAGCTTGACGCATTTGAGAATATGAAGCACAAACCAAAATATATAATGGTGGCTGGCAAAAATAAGGACAATATCGGACAAAAATGCATAAATACCATGGCTAACATTAAGAGCACCCCGACCAGCACAATTAAGATCCCCGCAAAAATCAGATGGGTCAAATGATGTCTTTTAGCGAGACTTGCTGAGCACAATGAACCCAAAAGCAACCCAGTGGGGGGCAACAGATTTGCCAACCCATATTGTTCACTGGTCATACCAAACGTTCTCATAGCAACAAATGGGGCAACAGCTGCGAAAATATAGATCACGCTGGTCCCTGCTCCCATGAGCAGCCCGCCCAAAACAAGTTGAGTATTTTTGAATTGGGTTAAATAACCAGTCACTAATTGATTCATTTTCAACGCATTGACATCGAGATTCTTTTTTGTTTCAGGCATCCGGTATACCAAAAACAGCAGGACCCCGCCATATATTGCTCCTGCATAAAAACAGCTCGCCCACCCAAATCGAGCATTTAAAAATCCTCCGATTGCTACACCTAATCCTGGAGTTATCGCAAAAGCCATCATCAAATAAGAAGTTTTTTGACTCGCAATAGCAGGTTCGTAACATTCATTAACAAGTGTGAATGCCATTTTTAGACCTACACCAGCCCCTAACGCCACCAACACTCTACCTAAAAAAAGCAACCAAAATTGGTGGGCAATAGCCGCGCCAACGCATAAAAAACTACTAAAAATTTGCAACCATATGCCTGCATATAACGCCTGTTTTCTACCAAATCGGTTAGCCAAAGGACTGTAAACCAGCTGCCCAAGTGTATATCCGACTAAGAACCATGTGATGGTTTGTTGGACAGCGCCGTCACTAACTGCAAAAAATGAAGCTATATTCGGCAGAGCAGGAGTAAATAAAACAGCGTTAACCGATGCAAATGAGATCATAATAATTAATGTGATAAATGGTATTTGTGCGTGTTTTGTCATGGCCAAGTATTTTCTATCTCGAGACCTCAGGACAGGAATTGACTTGCTCGAATTGGGCAAATCGCAGCAGCGCCATCGATCATCTATGTCAGCGCTACTGCAAAAAGCACAGTTTTGCTAAATCGGACCAAGTTTACCCACAAACAGAACAAATGGCTAATAAAAAGTTGCATCACAAGCGTCATACCAACTTCATCCTAGCTACTATAGGGGCTCGATGTGGCTTTGTTGATTAACTCAACCATCTTGCCTATCTCTGGAAATTCAAACACAGCGATAACTTTCGTTCATTCCGAGACCTGTCATCTTGTTTAAAATGCCACAGCCAAGGATTGCTTCATTTTTTTGACGGGAAAATTCGGCAGCATGAAGTCGGCTACCTAATATTTTTTTGTAGCGAAACATCGCTAGCTCTGAATAATTTCGGCGACCATAATTTCGTATGCGCTGCCAAACCATCCAGCCAAATGTTTTTATTTCTTGAAGATTTCAATTGTGCTGAGGGTGCGCATCTTTATTATAAATAGCATCAGTTGCTGGCGGAATAACAATGTCAGCTTCTGGAAAATAATGGGTTAGCGTTTTGTACGTTGGGTTTTTATCGTAAGCACGATCGGCTGTCACATAACTTATTTTTTTGCTAAGGATTCAACCGATTCACAATTGGTACCAAAGCGATCCGTTAAATCACAGGCATGAATTAAATGATCCGTATCAAACGCAAGATGTAGTTTTCTCCCGCTTCTTTTCGCCGATAACTTGTATTTCTCCTGGTGCCACTAACCGTGGCCAAATCGTTTTAGGCCAGTGGAGTCAATGGCAATAGCCGCCACATCGTTATAGATGCCTGTTTTTTATAAGTATGTCGATGAAGTTCGAACAGATCAAAGACGAATCCCAAGGGGGATTTCGCAGACTCACAGGAATTAAACGTGCAACCTTTGATGTGATGATAAACATCTTGAGTGAGGCAGATGCTCTATTAAAATCCCAAGGAGGCAAACCGAATAAATTAGCCATTGAAGATAGGCTGCTCATGGCGCTGGAGTATTTACGCGAATATAGAACGTATTTTCATATTTCGCGTAGTTATGGGATCAGTGAAAGTGCCTGCTATCGGAATATACGCTGGGTAGAAGA
>JBIKMG010000012.1:0-38793 GCA_044359385.1 Coxiellaceae bacterium | reverse complement strand
CTACAAGCAGTCAAAGCGACATTGGGTATTTTCATGCTCGCTATTTCGATAGTCTTATTATCTCGCATTTTACCGAATTGGATCACACAACTACTTTGGGGTGCTTTATTTATTGGTGCAGGCGCTGCTGTCTTTCGCGTCTACGCTGAACTACACCGCCCTTGGCAAATCCTGAAGAACATAGTTGGGGTCTTATTTGTTTTCTACGGCATCGCTCTATGGAGTCAACTTTTTATTGTTGTTCACTCAGGAAGTTTACCTATTTTACAGTTAAACCAAAAAAAGGAACGAAAAATCCAAGTCATCAATACCCCGCAGGAACTCAACCTTGCGCTAATCGCTGCAGGAAATAAACCCGTTTTACTCGAGTTTAGCGCCCAATGGTGTCTAGACCCCATTTACTGACCCACTCAAGAACCGGTTTCGTCGTAAGAAAAATTCTCTAAAAAACGGTAATAACAGTCATCGAGTGATTAATCATGATGAAACATAGCCGCTTAATTAACCGATTATCCAGTCTTTTCTACGTGCCTGAACATACATAATAATCGGCATCGCAATTAAAATAATTACACAAAGAGCACCTGCATAAGCGAGTGCGCTGGTGAACAACCGTGGATCAAATAACACAATACAAAGTGGCGGAAGATAGGTTAAACAAGCCATCATTATACGCTTCTCACCCAAATAAGTTTTTTTCAATCCATCTGATAAAAAGTCTAATAAACACATTGAAACACCTAAAAAAGCAGTCAATGCACAAATAGAGACAAAGATTCGACTCAATGCATGCAACCCTGTGGAGTGGGTTAGATAAACCAAATCATTCATCAGCTCAGAGTTTGTATGCGCGGAATGATTAAGCGCAATTAACCCTCCTACGCCTGTGCGAGATACTGCTCCTTGAATCAATCCAATCCAAATCAAATAGATAAACAATGGCAACAAACTACCCACCCACAAGACCCAACTCAGTCGCTTTTCATCACCGCCTAAATAAACTCGAATACTCGGCAAAATAATAGCAAAGCCAAACGAGCAAAGAACGACCATGACTGTTTCAACGTGAGGGATCGATTGACTCTGAACCATTAGCATTCCGATGTGACTTTCTGGTGAAATAACCGTCATTAAAATGATAAGCGCAACCAATTTAAAGAGCATCAGAGCACGATTAACCCAATCCACTGAAGCAATTCCTCTATAAACAATGGATGCTAATAGGACTGCTGTTAAGAGGGTTGCTGTAACCCGAGATACATGAATATGAACTCCAGCTAATAATTCCTGTACCACATCCGAACTACCCGCTAGATAAGCGCAAATCAACGCATAAAGCAGCATCAAATAGGATAACCACATAATCCAATAGCCAATCGGTCCCATCGTCGCTCTTGCCATCGTCACAAAGTTAGAGCCCATTGGCATCGCACAGTTAACCCGCATGATCGCCCAAGCACCCGCAGTCATTAAAGCCCACGAGAAAATAACAATACAAATGGTAACCCAATAAGATTCTGCAGCCGTGACAACAGGAAGCGCAAGCATCGCTGCACCCACGGTAGTTCCCAATATCAGTAATATGGAGCCAATATCACGTGCTTTCACAAAATCACCTCAATGGTTTATTTATGGTCAGTATACAAGGGGACCAAAATAACTACAAGCATCCGCGCTAAAGCGGATTCGCTCAGATTCTGCACGAATAGGATTTGGCGTGGAACGTTTAAAACAGTTACCCATACTGTGCTGCTTTAAAATGATCAACTACCTGCCAACATCATTTCATTAATCAAAAGAGAACCTGTATGGACACGACCACGGCTATCGATATCCCCGCCTACTCCAATCAAACCAGCGAAGATTTCTTTTAAGTTACCCGCAATGGTAATTTCTTCAACTGGATATTGAATCTCACCTTTCTCCACCCAATAACCAAAAACACCCCGTGAATAGGTGCCCGTTGTTATATTAACTCCCTGCCCCATCATCTCGGTAACCAATAAACCAGTGCCCATTTCCGTTAACAAGGCAGCCTGATCCTTGTAAGTCGGCTCTATCATTAAATTATAAACACCACCCGAATTACCTGTCGTTTGCAGACCTAATTTTCTAGCTGAATAACTTCCTAAAATATACTGCTGTAATAATCCATTCGATACTAAATCGTAATCGCGTGTTCTAACACCTTCAGAATCGAACGGCGCACTCCCTATACACATCGGCAAATGTGGGCGTTGATAAATTTGTATATTTTTAGGAAACAACGTCTCTCCACAGGAGTCCAATAAAAAACTCGAACGGCGGTATAGCGCTCCACCTGAAACTGCTGAAATTAAACAACGCAATAACCCTTTGGCAACAGACGGGGCAAATACAACAGGACAACGCCGTGTTGTCAACTGGGATGCGCCTAAGCGCGATACCACTTTTTTCGCGGCTATTTCTGCTAATTTTTCATTTTCCCATAATTCAGATGCTACGCGTGCTTGTGAGTATTCATAATCTGCCTGACGACTATCCCCCTCTACTGCAACCAAACTAATACTTTTAGTATGCTCCGATGTCGAATAATGTGCTCGCATGCCCAATGAATTTGCAAAAAATCGATACCCGATATAAGTAGAAATGGATACCTCATCGCAAAGCGCAACTCGTTTATCCACCGCATGCGATAACGCTTCCAACTCAACACCTATATCAATGGCTTCTCGAGGCGTAATTTCCCATGGATGATTTAACGATAGCTCAACCGGGTTAAAAGCTAACTCTTCTTTTTCTGGTAACCCTGCTGCGTAATCTGGCTCTAACATCTCAGCCAAGGATTTTGCTTTGTAAACAGCATCCACAATTGCTTGCGGGCTCAAGCTGGTTGTGTAAACCGAACCATTGCGTTTTTTGGTGTATACACTTAACACCAAGCCAACTTGTTTATGATGCTCTATGGATTCCACATCCCCTTGACGAACAGTCACTGCAAAACCATCTTCAACGGTGCAGCCCACAGAGGCAGAGTCCAAACCGATGTTTTCCGAAAGCCTCAAGGCTTCATCCATACGTTTTAGAATTGTCGCTTTATCAATCGACAATTAGTGTGCTCCCTTGGATCGACGAGATATTACTTTTTTCTTCTTCAACAGGACAGGAGATGGTAAGCGCATCATTTCACCCACCCCCCATGACTCAGGAACACTCACCAAAGCTAGCTCAACAACTTCATCAATCCATTGCACCGGATGAATCTGCAATTTTTCTATTACATTTTCTGGCATTTCAACTAAATCACGCTCATTATCTTTTGGAATAATCACATGCTTAATACCGGCTCTAACTGCTGCGAGTAGCTTCTCTTTCAAACCACCAATTGGCAATACTTCACCACGCAAGGTAATTTCACCCGTCATCGCTGTATCTGACCGAACAGGAATATGAGTCACTGCCGATAATATTGCTGTTGTCATTCCTATTCCTGCTGATGGACCATCCTTAGGAGTAGCACCTTCAGGAACGTGAACGTGTATATCATTTTCTTGAAAAAAATTAGAAGCTATCTGTCCATGTGCTCGAAAACGCACCACTGTCATCGCAGCCTGAATAGACTCCATCATGACTTCACCCAAACAACCCGTCTGCACTAATTTTCCTTTACCGGGTAAAACTTGGGCCTCAATCGACAACATTTCACCACCTACTTGTGTCCAAGCGAGACCAGCAACTTGACCAATTCGATTCGCGCTATCTGCTACGCCAAAACGATATCGCTTCACACCTAAGAAATCGTTTAAATTACTCTGTGTTATCTGACAAGCTTTTCTTATTTTCTTCCCTACTTTCTGCGAATCGAGTTGATAAACTACTTTTCTGCACAGTTTTGCAAACTCACGCTCAAGCGATCGCACACCGGCTTCACGTGTGTAATAACGAATTATCTCTTCCACGACCACTTTGGGTAGATTCAATTCCATTTTTTGCAAACCAGTCATTTTCAATTGCTTCGGTAATAAGTAGTTCTCAGCAATATTCAGCTTTTCTTCTTCTGTATACCCTGCTATTCGAATCAACTCCATTCTATCCAGTAAAGCGGGTGGAATATCCAATGAGTTTGCTGTTGCGATAAACATCACATCCGACAAGTCGTAATCCACCTCTAAGTAGTGATCATTGAACGAGTAATTTTGCTCGGGATCTAGCACTTCCAATAAAGCAGCTGCGGGATCACCGCGAAAATCAGATGACAACTTATCAATTTCATCTAGCATACAAAGCGGATTACACACACCCGCTTTTGCCATTTTTTGAATAATTTTACCCGGCAAAGCTCCAATATAGGTTCGGCGATGACCACGAATCTCAGCTTCATCGCGAACACCTCCTAAAGAAATGCGAATAAACTCTCGCCCAGTCGCCTTAGCAATGGATTGCCCCAATGATGTCTTACCTACTCCAGGAGGACCGACCAAACACAAAATAGGACCTCTCAGTTTTTTCACACGTCCTTGAACCGCCATGTACTCTATCACTCGCTCTTTAACATCCTTGAGGCCAAAATGATCGGTATCTAGCTGCTTTTTTGCCTTTTCCAAGTCATTACTCACGCGCGATCTCTTTTTCCATGGCACCTGCAACAACCAATCCAGATAGTTCCGGGTTACTGTCGCCTCAGCAGACATCGCTGGCATAGTCTTTAGCTTCTTAAATTCACTCATTGCCTTATCTAGCGCTTCTTTTGACATACCGGCTGATTTTATTGCTTTATCAAGCTCCGCTATTTCATCTTCTGATCCACCATCCCCTAGATCTCGCAACTCTTTTTCAATTGCTTCACGTCGTTCATCTAAATAAAACTTACGCTGACTTTTCTCTACTTGTTTTTTAACGCGCCCTTGTACTCGTTTTTCTACTTCTAAAATATCAATTTCTTGCGCTAACACCATTTGCAACAATTCCAAACGCTCAAGCACTGGAAATGTTTCCAATAAATTCTGCCTTAAAGCTAGCTTCACCGTCAAATGTGCAGCTATATTATCAACCAAACGAGCAGGCTCCTCAATTTGTGCCAATGAGGTCAGCAATTCTGAGGGGATTTTTCGGTTAATTTTAACCAACTCTTCAAACTGATCCAGCACAGTACGCATATGAGCCTCTGTTTGATGATCCACCAAAAGCGTATCATCTGAAGCAATGATTTTCACATCCGCTTCAAAAAAAGTATCTCCTTTGGATATTTTCAGTGCTTTTGCACGTTCTAGTCCTTCAACTAAAACTTTAACCGTACCATCTTCTAGGCGAAGCATTTGCACCACTGTTGCGACTGTCCCTACCGTATAAAAATCTTCAGCAATCGGCTCCTCTATAGCAGGATCTCTTTGAGAAACGAGAAATATTTTTTTCTCTAAGCGACTAGCTTCGTTCAAGGCTGCAATCGACTCTTTTCGGCCAACAAACAAAGGAATAACCATATAGGGAAAAACAACAACATCCCTCAACGGTAACAACGGAAAACTCAATTCTTCTTTTGCTGTCATAACCAACTGCTCCCTTAAGACATCATGCCATACTCTATGATTAGAAATTGTCTACGCGGATAAAACCGCGCATTTTTTGCAGGTTTTCACACTGAAAATTTTCTAATAACCCACTATATTCGACAAAGATAACTCATTTTATGAGTCATTTCCGTATTTTTCTTCCTTTTCATAAACCAAAATAGGTTTACCACCTTCTTTTACAGCGTTTTGATCGATAATTACTTTTTGAAGTCCGTCCATATCGGGAACCTGATACATTAAATCTAGCAAGCACTTTTCTAAAATGGATCGCAAACCACGAGCTCCGGTTTTTTTCGTTATCGCTTGTGCTGCAATAGCAGTCAGTGCGTTTTTTTTAAATTCTAATTCAACACCTTCCATATGGAAAAGCTGTTGATATTGTTTTGTTAATGCATTTTTAGGCTCTGTCATAATCTCAACTAAAGCTGACTCAGTTAGCTCTTCTAATGAAGTAAACACAGGTAATCGACCAATAAATTCGGGAATGAGGCCAAACTTAATCAAATCTTCAGGCTCAGTTTTTCGAATTAATTCGCTGACTCGTTTATCTGCACCACTCCGATCAACCACGGCCGCTGTAAAACCAATCCCACCTTCTTCAATACGCGATTGAACCAATTTATGCAGTCCAGCAAACGCGCCTCCACAAATAAATAATATATTCGAGGTATCAACCTGCAAGTACTCCTGCTGCGGATGCTTTCTGCCTCCTTGCGGAGGGATCGCTGCAACAGTTCCTTCTATCAACTTCAGCAAAGCCTGTTGAACACCTTCTCCAGATACATCGCGGGTTAGTGAAGGGCTATCTGTTTTTCGAGAAATTTTATCAATTTCATCAATGTAAATGATACCTGTTTTAGCTTTCTCAACGTCATAATTACAGTTTTGCAACAATTTCTGCAAAATATTTTCAACATCTTCACCGACATAACCCGCCTCCGTTAATGTCGTTGCATCAGACATTGCAAAAGGCACATCCAAAATGCGAGCCAAGGTTTGTGCTAACAGCGTTTTACCCGAGCCAGTTGGACCAATCATCAAAATATTACTTTTATTAAGCTCAACACTATTTTTATTTTCGGAATGATGATTTAAGCGCTTATAGTGATTATATACTGCAACTGATAACACTTTTTTAGCGTGATCTTGACCAACCACATAATCATTCAACTGCTCATGGATTTGTCTTGGCGTTTTTAGTTTTCCGGTGAGAACCTCTCCTTCAGCAAGACTATTTTCTTCTTCCCGAATAATATCATTGCACAATGCAACACATTCATTGCACACATAAACAGAAGGGCCGGCAATTAACTTCTTAACCTCATGTTGAGATTTCCCACAAAAAGAACAATGCAGTAAATCCTTCGACGAATCACTCATTTAAACCTAACCTATTTGATAATACATCAATAGACAATGATACCATCATGAAATCACGGAATAAAGCCCAAATAATGGGTCAAAAAACGCCACGAGAGGATGAAGAAACTCATTTTTAGGCGAACCTTCTCAAGATGCTCACGTATTCGTATACAAAGACTCCGCTTTCAGAACCTTTCCGATTCAACTAATCTTAAAGCTAAACGCTCCCTAAAAGCCGTTCTAATGACCGAGAAATTGGCTATTACAATTAACTCGCTTCTACTTCTCGCGAAGTCAAAACGGAATCTATTAAGCCATAAGACATTGCTTCATTTGCACTCATAAAATTGTCACGATTTGTGTCACGCTCAATCTCTTTTACAGAGCGCTTGGTGTGCTTCGCTAAAATCTCATTTAGACAATCACTCACGCGCTGTGTTTCTTTCGCATGAATTTGAATATCCGTTCCTTGCCCTTGGTAACCACCCAAAACCTGATGAATCATAACGCGAGAGTGCGGTAAGCAATGACGCTTTCCATCAGCGCCTGAAGCTAGCAACAATGCACCAGCACTCGCTGCTTGACCAATACACAACGTACGCACATCTGGACTAATGAACTGCATCGTATCATAAATTGACATCGCGCTACTGACTGAACCACCAGGGGAATTGATATAAAGATTAATATCTTTAGTCGAACTTTCAGATTCTAAAAACAAGAGTTGAGCAACGACTAAATTCGCCATGTAGTCTTCGATCGGACCTACCAAAAAAATAATTCTATCTTTTAATAACCGCGAATAAATATCATAGGCGCGCTCACCTGAAGTGCTTTTTTCAACAACCATTGGAACCAATGAGGCATTTTCTGAATCCTGATTCATCCATTGACTAATAGACATGCATTAACTCCCTTTATTTTAGCTCTCCTCAGATTGCTTTTTTTGCGCATCCTGAACCTTTTTAACCGCAGCCTGGTAAGAAATTATCGTCGACTCACGATTCATCGCATCAATAATTTTCTCGATCGCTTGATCCTCCAATACGGCCGTCTCAATTTCAGCCAATCTCGAACGATCTGCATAAAGCCATTGTACCAGCTCAGTCGGCTTTGGGTAGCCTGCGGCTATCTGCTGGACACGTTGTCGAACAGCCAGCTGATCAATTTTTATCTCAAACTTTTTGACAACAGCTGACAATACCAAGCCTAACAAGACCCGACGCCTAGCCTGTTCTTCATATTCTTCCTTCGGGAAAGTCGTTTCCTGCGCTTGTTCTTCTTTGAGCTCTCCACTGGAAACAGCTTGTTGCTTAGCAACCTGTTGGAGATAATTAATCTCGGTATTCAATAGTTTTTGTGGTATTTCCACGTCATTACTTTTAACCAACTGCTCTAAAATAGCCTCTTTTTGATCGTTCAACAACGCAGCACTGGCTTCATCCTCTAACCGCTTTTGAATAACTGTTCTCAATGCATCCAAACCTGCTGTAAAGCCTATTTTCTTAGCGAACTCATCATCGATTACAGGACGAATGGGCTCTTTTACTTCTTTAGCCGTGACTGCGAACTCAACAGACAGCCCCGCAACCTCTTTGGCATGATAATCTTTAGGAAAAACTAATCTTAGCTCACGTGCAACACCCGCTTTTATACCAATCAACCCTTCTTCAAAACCAGGAATCATGTGTTTAGCACCCAATTGTACTTCAAAGTCATTCGCATGCCCACCTTCAAAGACTTCGCCATTAATTGTGCCGGTAAAATCAATCACCACTTTATCACCATCTGCAGCAGACCGATCGACCTTTGACCACGTTGTATTCTGATCAGCCAAGGAGCCCAACATTTCATCTACATCGGCATCCGCTACTTCGACCTTATAGCGAATTGCTGTCAACTCATCTAGGTTCTCTATCACGATCGTCGGGTAAACTTCGCAATTAGCCTCAAACGTCAAGTCTTCACCGGGAGCCCACTCTGGCGGGGTCAAATCTGGCATACCCACAACCGTTAATTCATTTTTCTCAATCGCATCTGTTAGTGCTGTACGTAAGATATCATTGCGTACCTCTTGGCGAATAGACTTGCCGTAGCGCTTCTCGATAATACTTTCTGGGACTTTACCCTCACGAAAACCTTTTATCTTGATCGTTTTTTTGTATTCGGCTAGTTTTTTCTGGTAATGACGCGTCATTTCTTCCGATGGAACGGAAACTTTAATACGACGCTCTAACCCAGAAAGGACCTCTATCGCTGCTGACATAACGCAACCTCTATGATTATTTCTTAGAAAAATGGTACGAGAGGAGAGACTCGAACTCTCACAGGTTTCCCTACTGGAACCTAAATCCAGCGCGTCTACCAATTCCGCCACTCCCGCACGGCATTAGGGTCCGTATTTAACACGAAAAGGAGGGGGAATACAAGCTAGCTCAAAAAACTTGTTTTTTTACTATTAATCAATTACTTAATTATCCCACGGCTTGGACTACAAAACGCGCCACTTCCTTTGCGACATCGCTTGCTGCTTGATTGGCGGCAATCACCCCAGAATAAGCGTTATTACCTGGCGCATCTACATTGGAAACAAAGGTCTTTGCTGCCAAAACCTCACTAGTTTGGCTGTTCACTAACGTCACACTCAAGACCAAATTAACTCGGCTAGTTGGGCGCATAAAAGATTGATCCATTGCAACTAAATAGCTATTCAACTGATATTGCGTTTTAGCCATGAAAGGAGGCGAAGCAACTGCCTTAAAATAGTGGGTCGCCTCAATAGCATTCACTAATACCAAGTTCAACATATTAGCCGGCGGAGCAATCCACCTACTTTGCGTATACGACTGCAACTCAAATGGGGTGAGCACATAAATCATGTTTCTGGACTGAAAGCCAGGAGCAGCAACCGGCATAGAAACCAAAATTGTCTTCCGTGTTCGAGAAGGCTGCTTCGTATCCAAGGCCGTTTTTTCAGCAATTGTGTAGTCACTCTGCGGTGGCATATTTAGTGAACCACAACCCGTTAAAGCTAATATGGATGCAAATAATAGCGTTATTTTTGTTTTTTTCATTTTAGCTTCTCTCCTGGACCTGGGTCTGTTGGTTTACGCCCCCGCAATAAGACCGAGGGATTACGCTTCATTTCATCGGTAATAGAACTCACATTGTCGCCAATCTGATCGAGCGTACCTGTAAACCGCTGAACATCTGGCAATATTTGCTGAGACACCGATCGCATAACACCATCCGTCAAATCCAACACATTATTCACTTTTACGGTTGTTTGCTTCACCTCTCTGGATGCTTTCGCCAAATCATCCAAGGCGACCTTAGCATTGGATACCAACATCGGAAACTCCTGACTGGCTTTTGCAGTATTTTCCAAAACAACTTCTGTAGAACCGACGATACGATTAATACGTTGACTTTGATTCGCTAGATTAGCAGTTACTTTATCCACATTAACCAAAACATCTGTAATGGATACAAAATTTTCTTTACTCAAAATATTTTGCACACTGGTACTTAGCTTTTCTATTTGACCGGTTATCGACTGTATCGCTCCACTCAACTGCATAAAAAGCGACGGCTGAAATGGAATCACTGCAACCCTTTGCCCACGTTCTCTCTGTAGCTTAGGCGCTGCTGCTAATAACGATTTTAACGCAACATACTGCACTCCCGTAATTCCCTCTGTTTGAACCGTTGCAACCGTACTCGTAGTAATCGGGGTCCCTTCAGCCACTTTAATCGTGATCACCACCGATTGAGAATCTTTTTTATCGATCTCAATATCGGTCACAGAGCCGACTTTTACGCCACTAAAACGAACAGCGGAAGACAGACTTAACCCCGAAATATCTGCTTTTGCATAAATTTGATACTTATTATATTTTTTCTCACCCATGATTGACGACAACCAAACCGCAATCCATACCAATATGATGACAAATACAATGACGAAGCTACCCACCCAAGTGTAGTTCACATGCTTATTCATAAATCAAGTCTCCTCTATAAAACGAGATGAACGGATATTTGAAAAATATGCCTGAATCATCGGATGTTGATGCTTTACCAACTCATGCATGGAACACAATGCCAATACTTTTCCCTCACCCAAAAACATCACTCTGTCAGGAACACTCCACAGCGTATCTAAATCATGCGTTACCATGACCTGGGTTAATCCCATCGTATCTCGCAAATGCATCAAATGACTATCCAACGATGCAGCACTTTCTGGATCTAAACCAGCAGAGGGCTCATCTAGAAACAACAACTCCGGATCAAGTGCAATAGCACGCGCCAAAGCTGCTCGCTTTTGCATGCCACCACTGAGCTCTGATGGAAACTGACTACCCACTTCCACGGATAAACCACACATACGTAATTTCAATTGTGCCAATTCTTGCTTTTTCAAGCGTGTTAATGATAAATTTTCGTCCATTGGAAACATCACGTTTTCTAAGACATCCATCGAACTAAATAAAGCGGATGACTGAAACATCATGCCCCATCGACGACGTAATCTTGATTTTTGTTGCCCACGAGCAGTTAACAAATTCTCTCCAAATAACATAATCTCACCGGCTGCAGGCTCTTGAAGCAGCAGCAAACTCCGCAGCAGTGTGGTTTTTCCACAACCACTAGCACCAATGATCGCAACTACCTCTCCTCTATAGATATCAAAATTCACATCCTGGTGTACCCAAGCCTTGCCCAAATAGTTTTTGAGTCCACGAACACGAATAACAACTTCTTTTTCAAGCATACTGTTATATCCCATAAATGCTGAAGATGACTGAAAAAATAGCATCAATCACAATAACTAAAAAAATAGCCTGTACGGCAGAGTGTGTTGTTTTCTCACCCACGCTTTGCGCACTTTGAGAAGCTGAAAAGCCTTGATAAGTTCCAACTAGTGCAATCGCAAACGCAAAAAAAGGTGTCTTAGCCAACCCTATCCATAACTGTGTTACATGCACTTCACTGTGAAACCGATGGAGAAATTCAGAAAAGGTAATTCCTGCTTGAACCTTAGCCATTATCATACTACCAAAAACACCAGTCAGATCTGCCAAAACTACTAACAACGGCATAGCCAATAACAACCCAAACACTTTAGGAATAACCAAACGCTCTATTGGCTCAATACCAAATGCGCTTAACGCGTCAACTTCTTCACGTACCTTCATGGTTCCAATTTCAGCCGTAAATGCAGTTGCTGTACGACCCGCAACGACAATGGCTGCAATAATCGGACCAAACTCCCGTAAGATAATAATACCCGTTAATTCCACGACATAAATCGCAGCGCCGTAAGCCAATAACATAAAGATCATTTGATAAGCGAGAACCAATCCAATCAGGAAATTCAATAACGAAACGATTCCCATAGCACGAAAACCTGTTTCTTCTACATTTTTAGCAAAAAGCTGCCACTGAAAATGAAACTTGCCGACAAATATACTGAAAAAAACAACCACAACATGACCAAAAAACCAAATAAATTCTCTGAGCTCTTTTATTTTCTGAACGGAAGCCAAGCCTACTGCATATATAAAATTAGGCCGTTGATCTATAACAGGCTCAGCAGGCTTCCATGCATCGCTCACCATGTCCAATAAAATTTTTTGTGCTTGTGTCAATCCCAACCAATTTATTTTCTTGACACAAACGCCCACTGAATGACAAAACTTAACCAGCTGTAACGCACCTGCAGAATCTAAGGCATCCAGACGCGATGCATTGATTTGCATTTTTTCAACTACAAAAGAATGGCTTGTTTCTATTTTGCTTAATTGACTAATTCCACGCGCAGTCCATTGACCTGATAAAGACAACTCAGTCTCATCCTCAGACCAACTCCATTTTGCAAGCGGCATATCTAGACTCCCTTTTCCCGCTTTATAGTGTAGCATAGAGTGAATTTCAGAGAAGACAGGAATTTTTAGCGACGATGCCAATGCTCATCCCAAACCTACTTGAGCTACCGTTTATCCGCTAAATAAACCACTTAACAGGAGAACAATGTGACAACAAAAGAACAAAAACCATCTATTCTCGAAAAAGAATTACAACAGCTAGAAAAAATAGTGGCTACTTTGGAATCAACTGACCTACCCTTAGAAAAAGCACTCATCCAATTTGAGCACGGTGTGAACTGTGTTAAAAAATGCCAAGGACTACTACGCAACGCTGAGCAACGCATTGAAATACTTACCCGTGAGACAAGCAGTGACTAACTGGACACAACGAATTAATGAAAAACTCGAGGCGCATTTCTCAGAGCAAAACTGGCCATCTCAGCAACTGTTGAAAGCCATGCACTATGCGGTTTGCAACGGAGGAAAACGCAGTCGCGCAAAATTATGTTACCTAATCGGCACTGGGCTCAAGCTCAGTCCTGAAAATATCGACCCGATTGCTATGGCGATTGAGTGTCTGCATGCGTACACACTCGTTCATGACGACTTACCCGCGATGGATGATGACGATTGGCGCAGACATCAACCCAGTTGCCACAAAGCCTTTGATGAAGCGACCGCGATTCTAGCAGGCGATGCTTTACAAGCACATGCTTTCCGACTTTTATGCGAAGGCAACGATATAAAACAAATTCGTTTCTTTGCGGATACCGCTGGAGCCCCTGGTTTATGCTCTGGACAATCTCTCGATATGTTACATAAAGCCAATAGCAGCCTAGCAACCATTCAACAAATACACCACTTAAAAACGGGTGTCTTGCTGGGTGCGGCTTGTCGCCTACCGGGCATGGCTGCTAATCGACAGGATCATGAGCTAGACCTACTGCAAAGATTTGGCGAGCAATTAGGCTTGCTGCTACAAATCAATGATGACTTAATCGACAATAATAAAGGCATTGGAAAAACAGTTGGTAAAGATCAGAAACAAAACAAAGCATCTCTGAGCAACGTTGATCAAGCACTAGCAAAAAAAGCAGTTAACGAAGCGATCAGAAGCTGTGAGCATACCCTTGCGCAAATACTGTTTTTACCTGCGGACACAAAAAAAGAACTCGCTCATCACGTCTTATGTACAGACCCTTTTTTACCGGGCTGAATAACGTTATGTCTTACTTCCCCGTTAAAGGAGGTGGCTCAATACTCGGTTGGTCTTCAGGTTGAGGTAGTTTCGGTCTCTGGGAAAGGATACTTACCCCTACCAATAAGGAAGACTGACTCCTCGAGAGTTTCTCCAAATAACGCTGATAGGCTCCTGGATTACTAGTCTCTAGTGCCCTTGTTGCGTTAAGCAGAAGCTGAAGCAAAGAAGATTCAACGAATTCATCAGCTTTTTCTCTTTCCTGCAAAGCTAACCTACCACGATCGAGCGTATCAGGCACAGGAAATACATCATCAAATCCCGTGACATTAGATAGACATCCTTCTCCCAGGCTCTGCAATCCAAAAACACGCCAATCAACTTGAGCACAATGAGATGGCGGTGGCTCAGCAAGCATTCTTGCAGCGTGGATGATACTTGCCAAACTGCTATCTTTTTGGGTTGGCAAAGACCCTTTCACCGCAGAAAGACCCTTCGGCGCATAAAAAAAGACCAAACTATTTGGTGGCGCTTGTTCTGATTTGTTTATTTTTGCAAGCTTCAGAGGAGCGATCATATCTGTCATCAAATACATCAACGTAGAAGCCATTCTTAATTCATAGACCGCATCAATGAAATCTTTCAACCTCTCTTTTGGAACATGTCCGATACCGTTGAGAGCCGGATGGCTTTTTTCGATAGAAGAGAGTGTCTTATAAAAATCCTCATCCTCAGAATTCAAACAGAAACCCTCTAGCTTCCATCTTCCTAAGATACAACAAATTTTTTCTTTCAACTCTTTTTTGAATACTAAATCCCCTTCTCTCAACCCCGCTAAAAAATCGAAAAAACCAACGTCGCCCTCTACTGCAGCCAGCTGCCGATCCTTCGTTGCTGCTGAGCAAAGGCTTTCATAATATTCATCAAGCGTCGCTGAACACTTGTCCCGTAGGAAATAACAAATCTCTCTTCGCCAAGAGAGGATGGGACTCTGTTTCATGAAAGAAACAAACGCTTTATAAAAGTCAAGGCAGGATGCCTGCGAATCCGAAGTAAAAAAAGCATCAAACTTGGTTTTTAAACCAAGACCTTCCAAAATGGTTTTCAGTTTTTTTTCCGCAGGTAAAAAATAGTCCTGTGGACAAAAAGGAGCCTCTAACTCTTCTTGATAACGCTGAAGCAACCCTTGACTAATGCGACTCTCTGCCCGGAGGAAGGAAAGCGTTGAATCGTTATTAGATGTTTCTTTACCCTCAGCGTTTTTAATTTCTTGCTCTATCTTGTTACAATCTTCTTTCTGTTTTTCTATCAAACTTTCGAGACCATTCCTCCAAGCATGAACCCCTTGAACCATTTGATTCAAGATAGTAAGAAACGACGTTTTATTATCTACTGAACAAAAAGCTGACATTATTTCCCGCAAATAGAGCTGTACCCGATTTAAAGGTTCAGAAGTCTGCGCTTCAAGATACTCTAATTTATTCGCCATCCTTTCAAGCTCTCTATCTGTTATTTTGCTCTTTTTTTTGAGGTAACTGGAGGCTTCGCCTCGTATCTCCTCTCTAGCAGCAGGATTCCGAGATAAGTACGACAAAACTCGCTGAATCTCTGGATCTTCATGACTCACTACCATTTGAGAGTAGCGACACACATCACTTTTTTTAAAGCCCTGAGTGTCAAGCATTGCTAAGAGCTTTTTACTGATTAGACTGACTTCCCTGTTTTGTATTCGACCTTTTTCAACATCGAAAGGCTCTTCCGCATTTATACCATTCAGAAGTCCATCAAGACCAGCCATTAATAATCCGGGATAAACTCGACAATCATGAAGATAAACAATCAAGTCAGGATATTTTAATTTAAACGCCAGGATAACACGGACAATAAACTCCAGCGCTTCTTGTTGTGTCGAAAAAACACCTGCTTCCCTATCACAATGTATACTCTGCACAAGTTCAGTCACACTAATACCTAAGACAGGTGTTTTTGGAGAGGGCTCACCCATAATACTACCGCCAATATTCGTATTTTCAGCGGCTTTGGGTATGACAACACGTAAAGGACCTAAGGCCCTGGCGCCCTTTGCGCCACCGCCACCGCTCTGCCTGCTGTCTCCGGCTCTTTGTTCTCTCTTGCTCATGACATAATCCCCAATTAGACTAATCATCCTTAATCACCTAAAATATCCTTCGCGTATGCGCCTATATCGTAATGGAACCCTTTACCAATAGAAACTCTCTGGTTTATTAAAAAATCTTAAATCCCTAACAAAAAATATACAGAGCAAACCCATTCGCTCAAAAAGAAAACAAGGGGTTTTACTGCTGTTTGCACAACTACTTTAAGCATAAATAACTTTGAATACCCATTGAGCCATCTGTCACAGAAGACCTTTAGGTACCCCACTTAAAGAAGTTGACTCACCCGAGCTATTTTGAAAGACTATGGACTCAGGAGTACACAGGTCGATAGTTGCTTTTCGTTCAAGTAACAACCGCATTTCGCGAAAGACGATTCTAACTGGGACCCATGCGCATGTCACTATACTTTTTACGAAAAAAACAAATAAACCGATTAATCGAATGCTATCCCAACAACAGCTTTATCTGTGACTCGGATGGAAACATCCAAGCATGGCATACAACAGAGCCAAACTGGGCGAAAGCAACTCATCTTGCTAAACTTGAAGGACATCTTATGCCTTCTTTAGCCCAAAAGCTCTTAAGCAAAACGATTCTTTCTCAAAATTCCGAGCACATCGAACAGGACACTGACACGAACTCTATCGAGTTAACTTGTACACCATTTACACTGCTGAAAAAAAAGCAGCTTTTCATTTTCACCATCCACGCTAAGCAGACAGCTTGCAATAGCTTTCCAAAACTACAAGAGAAACTGACTCAGACTTACCAGACAACTTATCAGTTATTTTTCCAGATAGACCGTGATTACCAGCTCATCAATTATGACACCTATTTTTCTGAATTATGCATAGCCCACCATCCCAAAATAGATCAATTGGTAGGAAAACCATTGAATGAGGTATTACCACCTCATCTAGCAACACATTTTATGCGCGAAGCATCTCTTTCCTGCGAAGCAGATCTCACGACTCACAGTCAAATTTCTTTTTCTCTTGGACAGCACGAAAATATTTATACGCTAAAGACAATTCCGATTAAATTAAGCACCGGCGAAACTGTTGGCGTTATTGGTCTTGCGCAACCCATTCACCCTAATTCCATAGAGACACCCTTCTTAAAACCCAATTTCGAGAGTACCCTGATAGCCAATCTTCCTGCACTTGTTTACTGGAAAGATACTCAACAAAAAATTTTAGGCTGTAACTATGAGGAACTTAACCACTTTCAAGAATCACAATCCCATCCGAGCAAAATTTCTCTGAGTAATAATACATTTTATAACAAGCTCGAATTCCAAGAAACTGAAGACATCCGTAAGAATGATCGACAAGTCCTGATAGAAGCCAAGACCCTGACTTTTGAGGAACTTAATAATTCAAATGGCAAAAAAAACATTTACCTCAGTGAAAAAAAACCGCTTATTATTGACGGAAAAACGATCGGAATCTCTGGCGTATCGCTTGACATTAGCGCTTATATCGAAAAAATAGAAAAATTAAAGAAAAATAATGAGACGCTCAAAGATGACCTAGTCCGACTAAGCAATGAAGGTACAAAAACAGAAGAACACCTTAACTGGATTATCGATCACTTGCCGGGCAATATTTTTTGGGAAAATAAAGAAGGACAATTTTTAGGTTGCAACAAGCACATGCTTCAATGGCTCGGACTTTCTAGCAAAAAAGAGCTGATTGGTCGAAACTTACTGGATATTTCCAGTAACCACCAGATAGATAAAGAAAGTCTTATTGCTGCTAGACAAAACGATCTCCAAGTTATACAGACAAAAGAAGATCTCATTTTCGAAGAAACGATTCTTCAAGGAGATAAAAAAGTTTGCTTTTTGAGCCATAAGTCCCCCTTGATGTCTGGCAATGAATGTGTAGGCACCATTGGTGTTGCGATGAATATTACGCACCAAAAAGATCTAGAAGAAAAACTAAGACGAGCCAATAGCCTAGCGGAAAATGCACTACAAGCTAAATCTGATTTTATTGCCAACATCAGCCATGATTTACGAACGCCACTGCATACCTTGTATGGAACCGCTGAACAATTAGAAAACGAAATGCATCTGCCTACTCAAGAAGAAAAAATAAACACTCTACTCAAATGCAGCCAACTGATTCTCCGCTTAGTTGATAATGTCCTTCATTATTCTCAACTCAAAGATGGCACGATGCAATTACACGAAAAGGCTTGTGACCTAGAACAATTAA
The DNA here is from genome assembly GCA_044359385.1 of Coxiellaceae bacterium. Lineage (GTDB taxonomy): Bacteria > Pseudomonadota > Gammaproteobacteria > JAJRRL01 > JAJRRL01 > JBIKMG01. The sequence continues at coordinate 20,448 of JBIKMG010000012.1, read as the reverse complement.
TTGACTCGCTTATCGTTACCTTCAAACCGCTCGCAAAAAGTAAAAAAATAGCGCTCCGCATTCATACCGAAAGCATCAAAAACTGGTACATTTATACCGATCCCAATGCCCTAAGCCGCATATTAATCAACCTCATTCAAAATGCCATGAAGCATACACGAGAAGGAGAAGTTAGCCTCAGTCTCTCTGAAATTCCTATCAGCGAGTCTCAATCTACTTACCTATTTCAGGTAAAAGATACTGGAATAGGTATTCCCAAAGAAGAGCTGACTAAAATTTTCTCTCGATTTTTTCAAGGTGAACAACATAAAGGCAATGGGCTCGGATTAGGACTATCGATTACACAACGCTTTACTGAAATGATGGGGGGAACTATCACGGTCGACAGCGAATGGGGGGTCGGTTCAACCTTTACCTGCACTATCCCCATCGCTCTTAGCGATCAAAAACCTGAAAAAATCACACCTTTTACTCAAGTAGCGGAAAAACCCCGTATCCTTCTGGTAGAAGATAATGAGTTAATACAAACCATGACCGTACAAACGCTAAAAAAACTAGACTGGAAATACGAACTCGCCTCAACCGGTGAAGAGGCTCTACTGGCTTGGCGCAAAGGAAACATCAGCTTAATTCTTCTAGACCTAGGTTTACCCGATCAGCCTGGATTAAACGTACTCGAAACGATTCGAAAATTCGATAAGCACATCCCGATTATTACTCTCACGGGTGATGCTACCGAAAAAACCAGAAAGGAATGCTTTGCAACGGGCGCAACTGATTTTTTAACGAAGCCCGCCTCGCAAGAAGAATTACTACACGCAATCACGAAGACGTTACAAGAGACTTAAGGCTTGTTAACCAAACACCCACGCTGGTAAATCAATTCCAAGTGAATTTGCTTCTGCCTGAACACTATCAACCAACTGCTGAGCTTTGATTTTTTCACCCAGCGCAAAATAGGCCTTCGATTTTTCTAGTTTAAAAAGAATAAGCATAAAATCAGATGCATTTTTGCTCGGAGCGCTTAGGGTCTGCAAGGCTTCCTTTGCTTTAGATTGAGCGAGAAAAACACGCGCCAAACGTACTTTTGCTAAATCAACCCAAGCAGGATTAGCACCTGAATGCACTGCTGTACGCAACACCTTTTCAGCTTCCTGCAGCGCACCTGTCTTAATATCCTGCTGCGCTAAATACATATCCACCAACATACGATAGCTAGATGATGGAAAATCCCTTTGAAACTGCTGCACAAGCATCTTATCCACTGCTTCTTCATTACCGCTACCTAAGCTTCTTTGCAATAAATCATTATACAAAACCGATGCACTCATTTTCTGTTTTTGCTCGTGATTGTTATGCCAACGCCAACCAAAACCAACAAGCAAACCGATAAGTAACGCAATCGCAACCCATCGACCATAATTATTCCAAAAGTTTTTAACCAACTCCACCTGTTCTTGATGACTTAAATTATTCACGCTACCTATCTCCCTTTATGCCGCGTCGACTGTAAAAATGCAATGCATTCGTCTATTGTTAACGTCTGCTGCTCTTCTCGCGTTCGCAATGGTTTCAAACGATACTGACCCATTTCTTTTTCAGATTCGCCAATAAGAAGAGCATAATGCGCTTGAGACTTATCGGCTCGTTGAAGCTGATTTTTAAGCTTACCTCCAGTCATATTCAATACAATAACCTGTTCAGGCATCGCATCTCGCAATTGCTTGACTATTAAAAATGCATGCGCCATAGCTGACTCATCTAAAACCAAAACCAATAAATCTATCTGAAACGTCTGCTCACTCTGCTTTTGCATCAGCAAAACTAACCGCTCTAAGCCACAGGCAAAACCTACAGCTGGAGTTTTACGACCACCCAATTGCTCGACTAAACCATCGTAACGACCGCCAGCACAAACTGTCCCCTGCGCACCCAATTGATCTGTTACCCATTCAAAAACCACACCGTCATAATAATCCAACCCTCGAACCAAACGATCGTTCAGCTCATAGGGAATACTCATGGATTGCAAATATTCTTGCAATCTATCCCTATGATCGAGTGAATCTTTGTCGAGGTATTCCGCTATTTTAGGGGCCTCATTCAATAGTGTTTGGAGCGCTGGATTTTTACTATCTAAAACTCTCAATGGATTTGTCCTTAAACGATGCTGAGAGTCTGCATCCAAGATCGCTTTGTGTCGCTCTAAATAAATCACCAACGCTTCGCGATAGTTGGCACGCATCGCTTTTGTGCCTAAATGATTCAGTTGTAACTTAACGGAAGATTCGAGACGTAATTCTGACCATAACTGAGCACTTAAGCCTAACAATTCAGCTTCAATAGCAGGACCTTCCATACCATAAGCCTCAACGCCAAATTGATGAAATTGCCGATAACGGCCCTTTTGTGGTTTTTCATACCGAAACATAGGACCGCTATACCAAAGACGTTGCAACTGGTTGTAAAACAAACCATGCTCAATCCCTGCTCGAACTGTGCAAGCGGTTCCCTCGGGACGTAAACTCAATGACTCTTGGTTGCGATCAAAGAACGTATACATTTCTTTAGAAACAATATCTGTTTCATCACCAATGCTTCTGGTGAATAACTCCGTGAATTCAAGAACTGGACACCGTATTTCTTGATAACCTGCACTTGCTACTGTTTTTCGCATAATTGCTTCTAAACGATGCCAATACGGCATATCTTCTGGCAAAATATCATTCATACCACGAATAGCTTTGAGTTCTTTTCCCACCACTAACTACCTTGCAATTGACTAGGTGGCTCCAAAGGAATCATTAACGTCGACTCACTCTTCCCTGCTTGCTGCGACGACTGAATAGTGACCACTGGCTGTCGTGATATCAAATGACTCAGTGGTAAGTTGCTTTTATCGAAAATTGAGAGCAGACCAAAACCAATTACGACAACAAGCAACACGGAAGCCATAATCAACCCCCATTTTTTCTTACTGCTACGCCGTTTAACCATTTTACGTTTCCGACGAGGCATACGACGCATACGAGCCTCTGATTCTATGGGCAGCACTTTTTCAAAGGTAACCGGAGGATACTCTTCTTCCCACGAAGGCAAAGCAGTGTCTAAATCTAGGTTAACCAGTTTTGCATAAGATCGAATATACCCTTTCCAAAAAGGGCCTCTAGGAATCCCTTCTTTCTGACCGCTTTCAATGGCACGAATAACATCTACCCCTAAATTAAGACGATCTGCCATTTTATCGACTTCTATATTCAAATTTTCTCGAGCCTGCGCCAACATTCGCCCAACAGACGAGTCGAGTGCCTCAGGAACTGCACTTGGAACCAGTTTTACTTCTTCATTCATATCCACCTCAGCGTTATCACTTATGGTTTAGCCCTAACTTTTTGACAGAAATTCGCGGCGGGGCTAAAACAACTATTTTCGCGATTTTTTCACCTTATTTTGTCTCAAAACGGAAGGTCCCCAAGAGCTCAGATTATTCGCTGAGAACTGTGGACTTCATGACAGTGAAGTATACCGAAGTCGTTACTCTGCGACTACTGGAATTGGGACTAATTTCCCTGTTCGCTGCCAACGCTCTCGCCGCTTTGTTCTATCGGTGAAGTTGCCAACCAACATACCACAAGCACTTTCTGTATCCGAACCTCGCGTTTTTCGAATAGTCGAAACCAAACCCGACGCACGCAGATAATTACTAAACACCTGAATCACTTCCATCGAAGAGGAGTGATAATGAGAGCCTGGAAAAGAATTGAAGGGGATCAAATTAACTTTACATGGAACACCTTCCAATAAAGTAATTAGTTCTTTAGCGTGTTTTTTACTGTCGTTAACACCCGACAACATCACATACTCTAAGGTGACTGAACGATTGGGCGCATCACTAAAGTAATGTTTAATCGCCTTAACCAACACTGCCAGTGGATATTTTTTATTGAGTGGGACCAATTGATTCCTCAGTTCATCGTTAGCAGCATGCAATGAAACAGCCAAAGCACAATCGGTCAAGGTTTTTAACCTTTCCATTTGCGGCACTAAGCCTGAAGTCGATAACGTCACTCGATACTTGGACAGGCCGTAAGCATGATCCGAGAGCATCAACTCAATTGCTGCCGTAACAGCCTCAAAGTTCAATAATGGCTCGCCCATACCCATCATCACTACGTTGGTTACTTTTTTAAGTCCCAACTCTGTCAGTCTTTCATTGGCTAACCACAATTGACCGATAATTTCAGCCAAACTTAAATTCCGATTGAAGCCCTCTTTGCCGGTTGCACAAAAACTGCAGTTCAAACCACAGCCCACTTGTGACGAAATACACAATGTTCCACGATCACGCTCTGGAATAAATACTGTCTCAACCACATTGTTATCTTGCAGCCGGCAAAGCCATTTACGCGTGCCATCTCTAGAAAGAGTTTCACTTTCAAACTCTGGCAGAGTTAAGTTCGCCTGCTGAACAAGCTTTTCACGAAACGCTTTGCTCAGGTTAGTCATTTGTGCAAAATCCATCACTGATCGTTGATGCAGCCACTTCATTAGCTGCTGCGCACGATAGGCAGGTTCACCCAACTTCATCACCCATTCACTGAGTTCCTGGAAGCCCATATTATATAAGTTAACTAAATCAGACATTATCATGCTTTTATCATCGAGTTGTTACGCTTGCTCCTCTGCCCTCACTCAGAATAAGAGACGCTCATTAATACTGATTAATCTCTTCCGATTTGAAGAAATAGGAAACTTCTTGTTGCGCTGTTTCAGGACTATCCGATCCATGTACCGCATTTTCATCAATTGATTCAGCAAAATCTGCACGAATAGTTCCTGGTGCAGCATTTGCTGGGTTGGTTGCACCCATCAAGTCACGATAAACTTGGATAGCATTTTCACCTGAAAGCACCTGAATCATGACAGGACCGGAAATCATGAATTGAACCAAATCATTAAAAAAAGGACGTTCCTTATGTACAGCATAAAAGCCCTCTGCCTGTTTGAGCGAAAGCTGTTCCATACGAGCAGCCACCACTTTCAAACCCTTGTCTACAAAGCGCTGATAGATGGGACCTATAAATTGTTTCCTCACTGCATCGGGCTTAATGATTGATAACGTTAGTTGCTTTGGCATAATTGAATCCTAATGGTTTAAAAAAGCACATTATATCGGAATTTCCTATAAACACAAACGATACTTAACAAACAGCTATTACGTGTGTCACAATAGCCACTTTAGGTTCGACGGAGATTTCTACCATGCCTAGCAACAAGCTTTGGGTACCCTTACTAACCTTTTCTCTAGTGGCTACGAGCCTCTTTAGCACAGCCTCAGCCGAAAAAGAGACTATCCTCCCAATATCCAACATTCAGCCCACCCCTCCTGATGTTGCGGCCAAGGGCTACTTTCTAGTTGATGCCAACACAGGCGCTGTCCTTGCGAGCAAAAATCCAGAAGAACACTTAGAGCCCGCAAGCTTAACGAAACTAATGACTCTATACCTGACCTTCCAAGCATTAAAGTCTGGTCAACTGCAACTCAGTGATAAAATCACTATTAGCAACGAGGCCTGGAAGATGCAAGGATCTCGGATGTTTTTGCGCCCTAATACAGAAGTATCTATCGATGACCTCCTAAAAGGCGTAATTGTAGACTCAGGTAATGACGCTTGCGAGGCGCTAGCAGAACACATCGGTGGTAATAGTGCAGACTTTGCTGTCATGATGAATGAGGAAGCTCAGAAGCTGGGTATGAATGACTCACACTTTGAAAATTCAACCGGACTCCCTCAAGAAAATCATTACAGCTCGGCCAAAGACCTAGCCAAGTTAAGTGCGGCCATTGCCACTCAATTTCCCAACTACTACCCGTATTTTTCGCAAAAATGGTTTACCTACAACGACATCAAACAACCAAACCGCAACCGCTTGTTGTGGCGCGACAACTCCGTTGATGGCCTGAAAACTGGCCACACTGACTCAGCAGGCTATTGCCTAGTTGCCTCTGCCAAACGGGATAAAACACGCCTAATCGCCGTTGTTATGGGCACACAATCCGATGCAGCACGAGCGGATGTTTCACTACGCCTACTCAATTATGGATTCCACTTTTATAAAACCTATGAGCTTTTCAACGCTCAAACACCACTTAGTCACACACGCGTCTGGATGGGACAGCTCAAAAATGTGAATTTGGGCTTAGAGAAACCTCTCGCTGTAACAATTCGCATAGGTGACTACAGCCAGCTTCAAGCTCATATGAATATTGAACCCAAAATTAAAGCACCCATACTAAAAGGCCAGCAGTTGGGCGAAGTAGTCATCATGCTCCATGGTAACCGCATTGCACAAGCTCCCTTGGTAGCTATGGAAGCCAATAAAAAAGGCAGCTGGCTTTCTCAGCTAATCGATAGCATCGCACTTGGAATCAAACATATCCTATAACACAGGTAAAACATGAATATTATTTTTTTAAACGGTCAGTTTGTTGACAAGGAATCTGCTCAAATTTCTGTATTTGACCGTGGCTTTTTATTTGGTGATGCCTTATATGAGGTCCTACCTATCATTAATGGTGCAGCCCATGCAGCGGAGTTACATCTTCAACGTTTAATCAGCGGAATGGAGTCTATACATATTTCAAACCCCTACAGTATCAACCAGTGGAAGCAAATTCTCGCTTCTCTCATTAGCCGAAACGATCCAGAAATAGATTTAGTAGGGCACCACATTTATCTCCAAATTTCTCGGGGTACAGAGCCTACGCGGATGCACCGACTACCAAAAGGTCTGAAGCCGACCGTGGTTGCATTCATCCAAAAAAGCAAAAAACCATCTGAAAAATCGATTAACGCTGGTTTAACGGCAATTACTATTTCAGACCCACGCAGACACGACTGCAGCTTAAAGTCAACGAGCTTAATTGCCAACATTTTAGCGCTACATGCTGCCCTTGAGGGAAATGCAATAGAAGCTATCTTTATCGATAAAGACAACTATGCGCTTGAAGGCACTCAAAGTAATTTATTCACTGTTATCCATCAATGCGTAGTCACCCCTCCTCTTTCTCAACGTATACTAGGGGGAGTGACTCGCGAACTCATCATTAACTCATTGCTGAAAAACGAAATACCCGTCGAAGAAAGAAAAATTTCAAAGCAAGAGCTCCTAGCAGCTGATGAAATTTGGCTAACCGGATCAATCAAGGGCATTTATCCCATCGTGATGCTCGATGGCCAAACGATTGGCGACGGAACGCCAGGTAGCCTCTGGAAAAAAGCCTGCTTTTTTCTAAAAGAGTTTGAGATAAAACCCTGAAAAACACCTTAACTAAAACTTAAAGCTATTATTTCTTCGTTCTCTCCGGTTTTTTAGCTGAACCTTTATTTTTTGCTAAGGGATAACTCATAGCCTTTCTAGCGCCTCGACTCTCGTTTTGACTCTGAGAGTTACGCTCACTGCCTCGATCCCGTCTATCACTTCGAAAACCGCCTTGCTCAGCAGCTCGCGGCGCATGCTCTCTACTACGATCACTTCTGTTGCTTCGAACACTGCGTTGCTCACCACCTCGCGGAGCATGTTCTCTAGTACGATCACTTCTGTCGCTTCGAATACTGCGTTGATCACCACTTCGCGGGGCATGTTCTCTACTACGATCACTTCTGTCGCTTCGAACACTGCGTTGATCACTACCTCGCGGAGCATGTTCTCTAGTACGATCACTTCTGTCGCTTCGAACACTGCGTTCTTTAGCTCGATGATTCTTACTACCCCGATCTCGCGACTCACGGTGATCACTTGGATCATCGTTTTCGCTATCAACTGCTATGGGACTAGGCGTTGAGCGTTTTTGCAAGAGATACGCCAGCGCTGCTGCTGCCTTTTCTAAATCGCAGTCCGCCTGTTGCATGATAGCCAAGACCGTATCTTTATACGATTTATGCTCATCATCTAATTTAATTAGCTGAACAGTTTCGTCAACAATTTGTTGCTTCCGACGTGCATGAATTTCAGAGTGCGAAGGTGGGTTTAGCTCTTCAATTGGTCGCTTTGTCGCACGCTCAATATCATTAAGCAAGCGGCCTTCCCGTGGCGTAACAAACAAAATAGCAGTTCCTTTTCGTCCAGCACGCCCCGTTCGGCCAATGCGATGAATGTAAGCCTCTACATCATGTGGAATATCGTAGTTAAATACATGTGTAATTCTTTCAACATCAATCCCGCGAGCAGCGACATCTGTTGCAACAATAATATCGAGAGAGCCATTTTTGATGCGCGCTATGGTTTTTTCTCGAGCTGCTTGATTCATATCGCCATTCAATGCAGCAGCAGAGTAACCACGTGCTTGTAATTTTTCAGCCACCTCTGAAGATAAATTTCTAGTTCGAACAAAGATAATACTGGCTTCAATTTCTTCTACTTCCAAAATCCGTGTCAACACATCCATTTTTTTTCTATTCGGGATATGAATACTAAATTGCTCAATTGAGCTCTCTGCTTTTGTGGTTTCTTTGATGGCTATTTTTTGTGGATCCTTTAAATAGCGATTCGCTATTTTTTGTATCGAGTCAGGCATCGTTGCGGAGAATAAAGCAGTTTGATGCTCTTGAGGAATCTGAGCCAAAATCCACTCAACATCATCAATAAAGCCCATCTTTAGCATTTCATCGGCTTCATCCAAAACAACCATCTTTAGCGCATCTGTCGCTAACGTACCTTGTCGCATATGATCCATTAACCGGCCAGGTGTGCCAACAACAATATGGGCACCCCGTTTTAATGCACGCAATTGAATGCCATAGTCTTGACCACCATAGATGGGCGTCACCTGAAAGCCAGGGATTTTTTTAGCATAACTTTGACAAGCTTCAGCCACTTGAATAGCCAGTTCGCGAGTTGGGGCAATAATAATCGCTTGTGGCTTTTTAATTTGAATATCGATCATTAATAACGTCGGCAAGGCAAAGGCGGCTGTTTTACCCGTCCCGGTTTGAGCTTGAGCCACCAAATTTCGTCCCTGGATTAACGCTGGAATAGCTTCTTCTTGAACAGGTGTGGGGGTTTCGTAACCGAGGTCAATCAGTGTCGTGACCAGAAATTTGGGTAGACCTAGTTCTTCGAATGCATTGGTTTGTGTCATGATCATTTCCTTCATGTTGATAATTAATAGGTGCATTTAAGCTTTCGGGATGGCTTATAGTGTCTTATGAAGGCAGCAAAGCTGAGCGATAACTTGTTATATACTAAGTGCCTTGACTCAGTGGCTTGGCGTCATTCCGACTTAGAACAGGGCATCATATCGAACTACTGCTACTAAGTCAATAGAAAAAACTTCTTGCTGAACACAAAAAAAACCATTGTTAATCAATTTAAGGCAGGAAACCCACATAACGTATTTTTGTATTTCTAGACATGTGTCATTTTTACCAGCTTCTCACCTTCTGTTGTCTACAAATAACGCATTTTCTAGAAATTCAGTTAATTCATCAAACACTTCTTTATAAAGTCTCTCGATTATGTGGCGATCATCTTCGATTGACAGAGAACTAGACATCTATTAAGAAATACCCCATACTCGCTGGATGGATAAAATACTGCTACTAAATGGTCCGAATTTGAACTTGCTGGGGCAACGTGAGCCCTCCATTTATGGCTCCACCACACTTGGTGAGATTCAAGATGAACTAAAAAAACAAGCCCAAGCGGCTGGCTACGCGTTGGAGGCTCGACAATCCAATGCAGAAGGTGATCTCATTACCTGGATTCAGGATGCACCGGCTGCTTCATTTACCTGCATACTATTGAATGCAGGTGGTTTAACGCACACGAGCGTTTCCTTACGCGATGCCGTTTCGGGAGTGCCTATCCCTACGATTGAAATTCATATGAGCAACATTTACAGCCGAGAATCCTTTCGGAATCAATCGTTGCTTTCCGCTGTCTCAATGGGCACAATTTGCGGCTTTGGGGCCTACAGTTACCAGCTAGCACTTCATGCTGCTTGTTATTACTTAAAATCAGGAGAAAAATAAACGATGGACATTCGTAAAATCAAAAAACTCATTGAATTAATCAATGAAACTGGAATTGGTGAAATTGAGGTGACCTCAGGCGAAGAGTCTGTGCGAATCAGTCGAGGAGCTGGCGGCTCACCACCACCGGTTTTCACCCCAACGTCCCTACCTGCAGCAGCACCTTCAGCACCCACAGCCGTAGCGACACCGACAAAACCCGATGGCTACCAACTCAGAAGCCCGATGGTTGGGACGGCTTATCTCGCCGCTTCACCCGGTGATTCACCCTTTGTTAAAGTGGGACAACGCGTCAATATTGGTGACACCGTGTGTATGATTGAAGCTATGAAAATGTTTAACAAAATTGAAGCCGACAAAGCGGGTGTGATTAGTGCACGCTTAGTTGAGAATGAACAACCCGTAGAGTTTGATCAACCTCTGTTTATCATCGACGACAGCGAGTAAATCCCATGTTTAAAAAAGTATTAATTGCCAATCGAGGTGAAATTGCACTTCGAGTATTGCGTGCTTGCAAAGAAATGGGCATCAAAACAGTTGCCGCTTATTCATCTGCTGATAAAGATTTAATGCATGTTAAACTCGCAGATGAAGCCATTTGCATAGGCCCGACCAACTCAGCACAAAGTTATCTTAGTATTCCGGCAGTCATCAGTGCCGCTGAAATTTCACATGCCGATGCTATTCACCCGGGTTATGGCTTTCTAGCTGAAAATGCCGATTTTGCAGAGCAAGTCGAACAGTCTGGCTTTACTTTTATTGGCCCAGATGCAGAAACTATCCGCACAATGGGCAATAAAGTTGCAGCAATTGAGGCCATGCGAAAGGCAGGCATCCAATGCATTCCCGGCTCAAATGGTGCACTAGGCAAAGACGATACAAAAAATCTGCATATTGCTAACGAAATTGGTTATCCTGTTTTAATCAAAGCAGCGGGGGGGGGTGGCGGTCGTGGCATGCGCGTCGTACACAACGCCAAAGACCTCATTAACTCGATTGCAACGACACAAACTGAAGCTAGCGCTGCCTTTGGTGATCCAACCGTCTACATGGAAAAATTCCTAGGTGGCCCACGTCACATTGAAGTGCAAGTAGTCGGTGATGGTAAAGGACATGCTATTCATTTAGGTGAACGAGACTGTTCGATCCAACGTCGTCACCAAAAAGTAATTGAAGAAGCACCTGCTCCCGGCATCACTGAACAGGAGCGTAAAACAATCGGTGATTTATGTATTCAAGCCTGTGAACGCTTAAAATATCGCGGTGCTGGAACTTTTGAGTTTTTATATGAAAACGGTGAATTTTATTTTATTGAAATGAATACGCGCATACAGGTTGAGCATCCGGTTTCTGAACAAATCACAGGCATTGATCTGATTCGAATGCAACTACTCGTTGCTGCAGGCGAGCCTTTACCCCTGAAACAATCCGATATTCGCATTCACGGTCATGCCATTGAGTGTCGCATCAACGCAGAAGATCCTCATACTTTCACCCCTTGCCCAGGTAATATCACCGCATTTCATGCACCAGGTGGGCTAGGCGTCAGAGTGGATTCTCACCTCTACACCGGATACCGCGTTCCACCTTATTATGATTCTATGATCGGAAAGCTTATTACTTTTGGTGATACTCGCGAAATTGCCCTTGCCAGAATGCGCCAAGCGCTTAGTGAGTTAGTCATTGAAGGCATTAAAACAAATGCCGAACTACATCAAATGCTAGTTACGGATCCAGGATTTTGCCAAGGTGGACAAAACATCCATTACCTAGAAAAAAAATTGGGACTAAAGGACTAAAATTGGCATTACAAACAAGCGCTGAAATGCAGTTTTACTGGGAAGAGCACGGGGCTGGCGATCCACTGATTTTAATCAGTGGATATGCCACCAATCATGCATTTTGGACACCCCTGCTTGGATCTCTTACGAAGCATTTTAAAGTTATTTTATTTGACAACCCTGGCATGGGAAACACGTTTGACAAAGGCGGGCCGTTGACTATTCGTGATATGGCACATCGTATCTCGACTTTTTTAACAGACATTGATATCTCACGAGCGCATGTTGTCGGTCATTCGATGGGTGGCAGCCTAGCAATTTGCTTAGCTGCATTGCATCCTAAGCGAGTCCGAAAGCTAGTCCTTATGAATAGCTACCCTCGTCTGCGCCCGTTATCTCGTCATGTGTTAACTAATTTACTGAACTTACGCCTAGCAGATGTGACGTTATTTACGCTTTTAAATACGATGATTCCTTGGTTCTTTAGCAATGACTCTATTCGAGATGGCAAACGCCCCGCTGAGCTCGTTGATTTCTTTGTGAAAAATCAAAACCTACAATCGATATCTAATCAATCGAGGCAACTCGATGCAGCTATGGCTTTTGATGGCAAAGATTGGTTAAGTGATATTACTGCAAAAACATTAATCATGGCAGGTGAAGAAGATCTACTAGCACCCATTGAAGATTCCATTTCTTTGCATGAAACCATAGAAGACGCCGAGCTTCTTAGTTTTACCGCAGCACACAATATGCCACAAGAATTGCCTAAAGAGATTGCTCTTGCTTTATTGAAGTTTTTACGATGAACAAATGGCTACAAATTCACATCGCTCTTGAATCTGATCAAGCAGAAGAAACATCGAATGACTTGTTTGAAAAGTTAGGAGCTCTGGCTGTGACGATCAATCCTGCTGAAGACTATCCTTTATTTCAATACCTCCCAGGCCAAATGCCTTTATGGAATAAATTAGTCATTACTGCTTTATTTGCAGAGCATACAGACCCTAGATCTATCCTAAACAAATTAACGGGATGTCAACTCATTCATCACGAAATACTCGAAGAAAAAGACTGGGTACATGAAACTCAAAAAAACTTTCCCGCCAAATGTTTTGCCTCTCAATTATGGGTGATCCCCAGCTGGGATAAGGATCCCTACCCAGATCCTAAAATTTATATTGATCCCGGTTTGGCATTTGGAACAGGAACACACCCCACAACCTCTTTATGCTTAGCTTGGCTCGCAGATAATCCAACGATCAACAAAACAGTGATTGATTTTGGTTGTGGCTCAGGGATTTTATCCCTTGCTGCCTGCACACTGGGTGCAAATACAGTCTACGCTATCGATCACGATGAGCAGGCTATACTGGCTACTCAACAAAACTGTGCCTTGAATGATCGCATGAATGAAAAGTTGATCGTTGGAACAGATGCGATTTTACCCCATGATTTTCAAGCTGACGTTGTCATTGCCAATATCTTGGCAAAACCCTTATTGGCGCTTTATCCCATTTTATTGAAACACACAAAAAACGGCGGAACATTGGTGTTATCCGGATTATTAGAAAGCGATTACTTAACTATTCTTGATTGCTATCAAGTGGGCTTTAGATTAACTGAAACGCAGCTGGATAATGATTGGCTGCGACTAGTCTTTATCAAGTCACTAAGGGGTCACCCCCCGCAAGCATTCTCAGTCAATGAGCTTCCCTCGCATTCAACAAGCATTCGATAACGATCATTTTCAATCTCAAAAAGCGAGTTACACTCCAAAATAGTGATATCTGTTATCGCTTTAACTGCATGCACGACCCTAGGAGCTACTTCAATGATAGATGGCTCAAGAATCCGAATAACCGTATGCCGCTCATCATTAATCTGTCGGTAACTAAAATCTAACTGACCTGTCAAAATTACAAACGTTTTTGGATTCGTTCCTGTAAATTTTCCTTCATGATAGGTGTTACCACTCACCGTCCCTGCTTTTCTCGTAATAAAAACAAAATTCTGGCGATCTTTAAAACCGTAAGTATAGGTTGTTCCTCGCTCATCTTTTCCCACTAAATCAAGGGGAGTTACTTTTATCTCATTAGACACGATCGTTCTCCTTGGTGATACTTTTTTTGAGGGCCCGGGATGCCCGATAAGAAAAAACAAAGCTTGCGAATAAAATAAGAAAAACATAAGGCACATAGGGCCAAACAAACGGACTTAACCCCTGAAAAAAATCGGATTTTTGAAGAAAAAAATAAACGGCTTTCTCATACGCCGGCAATAATAAAAAAACATGCTGCTTCGCCTGAGTTAAGCTATGAACACCCATCCGAGCCAGCCACACACATTGCACAATAATCACAAGCAAGAGAATTTGTAAGCACACGTTAAACAAGGCATAACGCGTTGCCGTTTTTTTCGCTTCTGCGGTATATTGCTTTTTTACGGACATACTTCACCACTCTCTTGAAAACGATGACTGGGATATATCAACCAAGTATCTCCTAGCCATCCCTGTTTTTTATACGTCGCACCAATTTCCTCACTGAGCGTTATTTTTTTAACTTCATACCGAGTACCTAGGTCTTTTACGAATTCTTGAGCAATAGTCCCTGATTGATACTGTATTTTCTTAATGGCCTTTATTTTTTTGTACCTCTCTTTTCGATTTATTTGATTCACAAATCCAACCAAGACATGTGAATTCACTTGACTAATAAAAACGCCACTGGTCCACAAATAAAGCTCTAGTATTTTTTTCCCATGACCCACTGATTTCACAAACACAATATCTGGAACCCTGCCTTGAAATCGCTTTTTCAAAATAGGTAATTGATCTTCTGCTTTTTTTAGTGCAAAACGCTGTACTAAACGGCCAATATCCCAGCTCGAATTTGCGGGATGCCATCCCAGTTTTTCTAGCTGATTGCGAATACAAACGGGATTACCCAACCATTGAATATTCATGGGAAGATACGCTCGTCCCACACGGTTTTCTAAAAACTGTGGAATCCCTTGATGAGGTGACTGTAACCAGCTAGCGATACTTTCTGTTCGCTTTTCCCAAATTGGCGTAGTGCGGTAAAGTTCTTTCGCATAATTTTTATAAACAAAAAAACCACTTGTCACTACCACGACACAGAGCGTTAACCAGGTAGAACTCGATTGAAAACGCACCTGAGAAGAAGCGTTGCTCCGACGATACAGCATAGTCACCAATAGCCAAACCGAACCAGCCAATGCAAAACCAGAAATTACATCCCATAACCAATGTGCACCCAAATACAACCGAGAAATAGCAATTAAAAACAACAAAACAAGCGTCATTCCACGCCAAATACTACGCCAACTTGGTTCTAGTTTTAACGTTGTCCAATACGCCAGCAAACCAAATGCAATCGTAGACAGTGCTGTATGTCCACTGGGAAAACCATGAGTCGCTGCCACATAGTTAAACCCCAACGGGCGTGGTTCAGGAACGATTATCTTGAATACAAAAACAGCTCCCCCGACCAAACATAAACCCAAAAACCAAAAAAACAACGTTTTCCAATCTCGTTGAACCCCGTACCAAATTGCCATCACCCCCATTAAAATAATCATCGCTTTGGGTGAACCCATTAAAGTCACCACTGAAAAAAATGAATCCAACCCCTGATTACGCAAACTCTGTATTAGCTTAAATGCGGGCCAATTAAGTGCGGCAAGCCCAGTCTGATTCAACACGCAAACCCATAAAACGATAAAAATAATGGCAGCCACCAAAAACCAAGCCAGTCTTTTAAATGGGCTTGCATTCGAAGGGTCCTCAGGAATTGCTATCCAACTGACGAATCGGCTGTGTTGCCATTTATTCCACAGATGAATGAATAATCGATTGCAAGCACGTGCTAACCCGCTAAAAAACCGCTGAATCAACCAGAAAATGAACCACAAGCAAACAATCACGCATAAACCAAAAAGGAGAAAAAGGGTCGTTTGCGCAGGCGTCATTTCCAAAGAAACTGCTCCAATCAATATACCTGGGAACAAATACGCTGCCGCCCAAAAAAAAGCAGAAAAGATCGCAGCAACACAAAATCGATTCCACTTCATCCCAAAAACACCCGAAATCAAAGGGATAGTAGAGCGTGCAGGGCCAATAAAACGACCTAAAATAATACTTTTTATACCGTGTTTTTTGAAAAATTTACGCCCATTTTCCAACCAATGCGGATGTTTTTTAAAAGGCCAGTGGCGAGGAATTCTCTCGCTAAACGCCCTCCCAAACAAGTAACCGACACAATCTCCCATAAATGCACCGATGGTTGTCCATAAGACGGCTTCACTAATTGAAACAAGACCACGTCCGACAAAAATACCGACTAAAGTCATCGACACCGAGCCCGGGAAAATCGTCCCAATAACGGGCAAGGCTTCTAAAAATGCAACGATAACTGCAATCCACAAAACCTGATCCGGATGCATTTCAATATAGTGTTTGATCCAAACCCAAAGATGCATGAAAAAATGAGCGGTGGGGAACCATAGATCAGAAAAAAATAACACCAGTTGATGCCATAAATCCATTTTATAATCCTTGATCAGTCACAGATAAAAGAAAGGTGTTTTTTCCAAAAACGAAAGCAAAAAAACTAATGAACATCTTCACCCGCTGCCTGTTTGTCAGCATGATACGATGAACGAACCAATGGTCCACTAGCCACATGCGTAAAGCCAATCGATTTCGCATAGCTTCCCAGCTCTACAAATTCGGCTGGCGGCATATAACGCATCACTGGCATATGATACGGTGTGGGCTGTAAGTATTGCCCCATTGTCACCATACTCACACCGTGCTCGCGCAAATCCCGCAAGACAGATTGAATTTCTTCATTGGTTTCACCCAATCCAATCATTATACCAGACTTCGTTGGAATCCCTGGGAAACGAAGCTGAAATTGACGCAACAGATTTAGAGACCATTGATAATCCGAACCTGGGCGAGCTTGTTTGTATAACCGAGGTACTGTTTCAATATTGTGATTAAATACATCTGGCAAAAAAGGTTCCATAGCATTCAATGCTTTTTCCATCCGCCCGCGAAAATCAGGAACCAGTACTTCGACCTGAATACCTGGACTACCTACTCTCACTTCTCGAATACACTGCGTAAAATGATCAGCCCCCCCGTCACGTAAATCATCTCGATCCACTGAGGTAATCACCACATACTTTAATCCCATAGAAGCAACCGTTTCACCTAGGTGCTTAGGCTCATTCCTATCCAAAGGATCCGGCCGACCATGACCGACATCGCAGAAACTACAGCGCCTTGTGCATTTATCACCCATGATCATGAAAGTAGCCGTTCCATTACCAAAACACTCATTTAAGTTTGGACAGGACGCCTCTTCGCAAACTGTGAATAATTTTTTCTCACGCAGCTTTCCTTTTAGTTCTTGAACTCGATCCGAATGGGTTAATCGAATCCGTAGCCAATCTGGTTTGGGGAGTGGATCATCCCGCTGTTCAATCTTAACAGGGATTCGCGACAATTTATCTCGACCCAACATTTTTTGGGTTGGGTCATATTCCTTCTTAATGCTCATGACTTTCCCACTGTTGCTTATCGTACACTTGTGGCTTTGAAAAACCAAAACCTACACAAAAATATCGGCACACTTTGTCTGCTACATCATCGAGAGTAACCTGCGCATACTCTTCGATGCAAGTCATTCTTAAACTATTAAAACCACAGGGATTAATTCCATTAAACGGCTCAAGATCACCGGCAATATTCAGTGCACAACCATGGTAACTGCGCCCTTTCGTCACCCGCAAACCAATCGAACAAATTTTCTTTTCACCGACATAAACACCTGGCGCATCTACACGTAGCTCTGCCGTTATACGGTAGTCTCCCAACAAATCAATCATAACGTGTTCCAAGCGATGCACATAATCCCGCGTACTCAGTCCTAAACGATTGATATCAAATAACGAATATAACATCAACTGTCCCGGGCCATGATAGGTAATTTGACCACCACGATCAGTTTGAATAACGGGGATGCTCTGAGGATTAAGGACATGCTCCGCGCTGCCGGCCAAACCTTGGGTATAAATAGGCGGGTGCTGCAAGAGCCAAAGCTCATCGGTGGTATCCGGGTTACGCAAGGCTGTCCAGGCCTTCATGGCATTCCAGGCTTCTGTATAAGGAACTAGCCCTTGCCACTTTCTCACAATCCAGTCAGTCATCATTCGCTACCACTTGTTAACCCGCCAATTCTCCTGTCTGACTCTGTAAATGTCAACCGAAGCACTACACCCAACCTTTCCTGAAAACTGAGGGTTTTCTAATTACCGATTTTCCCGGTCAATCAAGCACTAAAGGCTAATCGAGTTTAGGAGATGCTACTAAAGTGGAAGCTTTTCACTTGATCCTGCAAGTCTGATAGGCTCTTGTTACCCATAAAAATCAAGTGATCTCCGATCTTTAGCAAATCATGCAAGCAATTGGCTGCTTTTTCTATCGAATAAACCACCTGAGCATAGCCTAGCTGCTGCATAGACTCGACATCCCACTGAACCTCACCATCCACTAATATCACAACCTGATCAGCATGCGTGAGAGACTCGGCCATTTTTACTTGGCCGTGCAATCCAGAACGCATCGTGTTAGATGCTAGGTGGATCAAGGCAATTACCCGCTCATCGCCGAGCTTAGCTCGTATACCACGCAAGGTCTCTGCAATAGCTGTTGGATGATGTGCAAAATCATCATATAAATGAACACCTGAAAACTCACCCAAGTACTCCAAACGACGGCGAACCCCCCTAAAATTAGATAGCGTTACTGCAGCATCTGATGGCGAAACCCCGATTTGTACAGCGGTAGCCACAGCAGATAAGGCATTAAGCTGATTATGATGTCCGCAAAGTTGCCAAGCAATTTTTGCAACCACCTCTCCACCACAACATAATTCAAAGTCTTGACCGCTTAGACTAGACTCTCCCAATGACCATTGAGCGCTCTGGCCAAAACTGATTTTTCTTTTCACGCAAGCATCCTTAGCAAGCTTCGCTGCGACCGATGAGTCTTTTCCATAAATCAATATTCCTTCCTCTGGCAGCTGCCCAATACCAGAAGCAAACGCTTGTTCAATTTCAACTAAGCTGGGATATAGGTCAGCATGATCAAACTCGACGTTATTCAGCAAAAAAATAAAGGGATTGTAATGCATGAATTTTGGGCGATTATCGTAATAGACGGTACTGTACTCATCTGACTCAATCACAAAATATTCACCGCTCCCGATCTGTGCTGGAAAATCAAAGCCTGAACTGACCCCTCCTATTAAATAACCCGGATCCATACCAGCATCGCTGAGGATCGTTGCAAGCATCGCAGTTGTCGTTGTTTTTCCATGCGTACCTGCAACAGCAATCACCTTCTTATGTGATAATACTTCTGCTAATAACCACTCCGGTGCTGATAAGAAAGGAACGGTGCCCTTTTCTAAAAAAGCAGGCCAAGGACCATCTGATCGAATACTATTACCGACTAAAATTAAATCCACGTCTTTCGGAACTGAAGGTGTCAGGGGCATTGGCAAAATATCGACTCCTGCCGCTGCCAATAACTCGGACATCGGTGGGTATGCAATTTTGTCATACCCTATAATTTTATGTCCCAACTGCTTTGCTAAACAAGCAATATTCGCCATAAATGTACCGCAAACACCTAAAATACATATGTTCAAAGGACCTTCCTGTAGCCAGTAATTTCTGGCAAATAAAATGAGCTTTTAGAAAACGTTCAGTTTTAAGGCAAACTGTATAGCAGAAGCTTAACATGAGTGATATGATCAGGGCGAATTTTACAAGGAGAAAACTGTGACCAATAATATTCTCTATGCACAATCGGGTGGTCCAACAGCCGTTATTAACGCAACTGCTTGCGGAGTCATTCAGGCAGCCGCTAAAAATCCAAGCATTGACAAGGTTTATGCGGGGCATAATGGAATATTTGGCGTACTGCATGAAGAGCTTATCGATACTTCTCTAGAAAGGCCTGAAACCATCGATGCTCTCAAACACACACCTGGTGCTGCTTTTGGCTCTTGCCGCTTTAAATTAGATGACCCCGAAAAAAATATAAAACAATACCAGCGTTTATTTGAGGTTTTTGCAGCACATGATATTCACAGCTTTCTGTACAACGGGGGTGGAGACTCTCATGATACGGCAAGCAAAATTTCGATAGCCAGTCAAAAATTAGGCTTTCCTGTTAATTGCTTGGGCCTTCCAAAAACCATTGATAACGATTTAGCGGTTACTGATAATTCACCCGGTTTTGGTTCGGTTGCTAAATACATTGCAACCTCAGTTCAAGAAACCGCTCGCGACTTACTATCGATGTGCACCACTTCAACCAAAGTTTTTATACTAGAAGTCATGGGACGCCATGCAGGATGGATTGCGGCTTCAGCCGCTCTAGGAAAAACAGATGAACGTAGCGCACCACATATTATTTTGTTACCGGAGGTCCCTTTTGACTCAGATCAATTTTTAACCCGTGTTCGATATTGCATTGAACAATACAACCACTGCTTTATCGTAGCGTCCGAAGGGATTCGCACCCTACACGG
>JBIKMG010000055.1:0-12106 GCA_044359385.1 Coxiellaceae bacterium | reverse complement strand
GGCTACTTTATGGGCAAACGTTGATCCTTGCCCGATATGCCTCTCCACATCCGATTGTTCAATCGACAAGGCTTCAGCAATCTCCTCCAAGGATGCAGGGTTTTTCGGAACAGGTATCGTTGGAAACGCTGCAGGTGAGAAAAAATCGGCTGGAATGATAGGAGATACGGCATTTCGAATAATTGGATCTAGTCTCTTCATGTATAATCTTCACTGTTACTTAATGAGCACTGCATTATTGGTCTAAGATAACGCATTGCTTACGCCTTATCAACTCTGCAAATGCAGCAATCCAGACAACAATCAACCCAGAGGCTGGAGACTTAACTTTTTCGGACTTACAGCCCTTCTCGCAATGACAGAGGGAGCTCAGCCTAGGCATCCCCTTCGTTTTACGGGGAAAGGGCTTTTTCTTTTGCCTAGTGTAAGGCGCACACACGGTGGGATTATATCAGAGCTCGCATAGTCACCTAAAGCGGCTAGTGGGTTGATGTTTTTTTCCAAACATAAGTGAGGTCCGCATCAGATGAGTTTCGCTCATCTAATTGTTCTTGGCTCAGCTCTTGAGTATGATCCAGCGCCTGTTTGATATCCGAGATGGAGTGGTTGCTAATAAGGGTTAGAGATAGGCGATTGCCTTGTATCCCGTCATCGCTCAGGTTTTGAATGCCACGTATTTTTTTCAACGCCTGGATAACGTCGTTATAGTCGGACAAATTGCATACATTGTTGATTTGCAGATGAATGGGGGTGAGCTCATAAGCTTGTTGTTGTGCTTGCACCAGTGTTTGACCGATGGAGTCGGCGGCCTGAGTAGGCCATTGTTCGTCAGCAGGCTGTTGCCATTGTCGCCATTGCTTATCGCGGTACCAGGACCAGTCAATGGTATTATTAGAAACGACTGCGATCAGAAAGTCACTAGATCCCTCACTGGGAGCCTTTTCTAGTCTATTAAAATGGTAGCCACGGGCAGAGGCGGCTTGATGCAGCGCTTGCCAGCGCGGTTCATCATTGGGTAGTGGTTCATTGTTGGTTGTTTTTAGCAATAAATAAACAGGTGTAGGAGTGGTTTTCCAGCTCGGAAGCTGATTTTTACGCAATACTTGTTCAATCGCGTGTTTCGAGTAAGTGGTTTTTAATAGCCAGGGATAATCGGGATTGTCGGAGTTTTTTTCAGTCGTGTATTCATCAACCCAGTTGCTCGCCTCTTGAAGATCGGTGGCTAAGGTTTTAATCGCTTGGCTATTCGCGGTTAAATGTAAAATCAATTTTTGCGCACCTTGTTGAAAGCCTGCTTGCAGAGCTTCGTTGCTTCGATTTTCAAGTGGAATTTTGACTTGGTAAGCGATGGCGGAGTAGGTGGTCAGAAAAGTCACGATGACGAGCAGTTGTAAAATATATTTTTTCATAGGGCAAGTATAATGTGCTGGCTGCCTTTGTGCTACACTGGCCAAAATTTAGGGGGGTAGCATGAATAAAAAACCAATGGATTACAAAGCAGCGGGTGTTGACATTAAGGCAGCAGATGAGCTGATCGAACATATCAAAACCTTAAGACCCAAAAAGCATCGGTCTGGTGTTCTGGGTGGCATTGGCGGCTTTGGTGCGCTTTTTGAACTGCCCTGGTCGGATTACCAACAACCGGTGCTGGTATCGGGAACTGATGGTTGTGGTACAAAATTACGATTGGCGATTGAAACAGGTATTCATCATACCGTGGGAATTGATTTAGTAGCCATGTGTGTCAATGACATTATTACCTCAGGTGCTAAGCCGCTATTTTTTTTGGATTACTATGCAACAGGTGCTTTAGAGTTGTCGGTTGCAAAAGCCGTGATGGAAGGAATTCAAGTCGGTTGTGACCAAGCTCAGATGTCTTTAGTGGGAGGAGAGACCGCAGAAATGCCTGGGATGTATCAGATAGGGGATTATGATTTGGCGGGCTTTTGTGTAGGTATTGTTGAAAAATCGAAGATTATTGATGGTTCAAAAGTCGTTGCGGGTGATGTGTTATTAGCTTTACCTTCGTCGGGTCTGCACTCCAATGGCTTTGCCTTAGTTCGACATGCCTGCGCAACAGCAGGGGTTAGTTGGAATGAGCCAGCTTGGCCAGGAGCCCAAAAAAGCTTGGGACAAGTATTATTGGAGCCGACTAAAATTTATGTAGATGCGGTGATAGCTTTACAAGCCGCCGTACCCGTGCATGCATTGGCACATATTACGGGAGGTGGCCTGGCGGATAACTTGGTTCGGGTATTGCCTGCGGGTGTTCGGGCAGAAATTAATCCATCGAGCTGGGAGTTGCCACTTATTTTTCAGCGCTTGGCAAAAATGGGACCCATCGAGACAGATGCTATGCGGCAAACCTTTAATTGCGGTGTTGGTATGGTTGTTGTTCTCCCAGCCAATCGAGTTTCCGATGCTATCAGTGCTTTGGCAGCAGTCGGTGAGGGTGCCTTTGTTTGTGGTGAAGTGCTCGCAACTTCGGGAAAAACAGAGGTGGTTTGGAATGATAGCTAAGGTAGTTATTTTAATTTCGGGAGCAGGGAGTAATTTGCAGGCGCTTTTGGATGCTCAGTTGCCGATGCATATTTCACTCGTTGTTAGTAATAACCCAGATGCAGCCGGGTTGCAAAAGGCACAAGCAGCAGGGATAGAAACAGGCGTATTGAATCATCGAGAGTTTCTAAGTCGAGAAGCATACGATGCGCAGTTGTTGGGAGTGATTAGTCCTTATCGACCAGATTGGGTTATTTTGGCTGGTTTTATGCGTCGCTTAACTTCCGTATTTGTTCAGGCCTTTAGTGGTCGATTGGTTAACATTCATCCGTCTTTATTGCCAAAATATCCGGGGTTGAATACCTATGCGCGTGCTTTGGCAGCGGGAGATAAGCAGGTGGGTGCAACAGTGCATTTTGTTACCGAGGCAGTGGATCAAGGTCCTATTTTGGCGCAAAGAGCAGTTGATGTAGAGCCAGGTGATACAGTTTCCCAGTTAAAAATCAAGGTGCAGCAACTAGAGCATCAGTTGTATCCGCAGGTGATAGCAGACTTATTGGCTGGGCGGTTATCGCTTTAGGCGTTACTAGTCGTTTTCGGTTCAAAAAAGCATCCTTTAATCCTATCTTAACTTTTAAATGTTATAATAGGTCCAGTTGATGAGAGGTGGGATATCACATGTCGCTAAAAAAAGTATTAATGTTTTCTTCGGTAACTGCTCTTGGGGTGAGTTTGACTGCTTGCTCCCACGCGCCAACACCTGTGCAGGCTGATTTGGTTAAAGCAGTGCCGACACAGATCGATCGTTGGCGCAGTGAGTTAGAAAAACAAGATGTTCAGTTGATTAAGCAAGGTTGGCGAGTAACGTTTGTTTTGCCAGCGGATAGTTTGTTTGAAGCAGGTAGTGTGGATTTGAAAATTTCGGCTTATCCGTTGTTGCGGCGAATAGCGAAGATAGTAGATGCCTATTCGCACCAAACTAAGGGGCCATTCCCGATCAAAGTATGGGGTTTTTCCGATAATGTCTTTAGTCTGTCTGACCAGAAACGTATTGGAGAGCAGTATGCTCAGTCGGTTGCAAGTTTCTTATGGGACAATGGTTTTAGTCGTCAGGAGCTCAGTATTGTCAGTCAGGGGACAAAAGACCCGATTGCGCCGCAAGATACCGTTTTAGGTCGAGGCTTTAATCGTCGAGTGGTGATTCAGGTTCACTAGGTTATATTGGGTTAGCGAATTTTCTCTGGGAAAGGTTTTCTTTCTAGTGGCGCCAACCCATTTGAAGAATATTGCCAGACTGCTGTGCATCTTCTGTGATGTGTTTAGGTGAGTGGTAATAAAAAATTTCGGATTGACCTCGTGCAAAAGCTCGTAAATTATTGATCGGAAAAACACGGGCAACGGCATGATGAGCTGTTTGTACGAAGATTGTTTTGGTTTTCAGTTTTTCTGCTTGTAACGTAGATGAGTTAGTTAACCGTGCAGTCAGTAAATCAGCAGTACCCTGTAGACGGGTAGTTGCCAACTCAGAGAGTTTAACCGTTAAATCGTTGGCTCGTACCCCTTGTAGCGAGAGATAGCCACCACCCGTTTGCCAAATTTGGCGGGTATTTAATTGACCTGATAGCGCAATGTGTCCAGGACCTTTCGCCGAGATAGAAAGTTGATTGCTGCGCAGCGCGTTACCCGTCACGTCAGCGATACCTTTTACGGTTAAAGAGGTCAGTGGCTTCGAGAGAGAAATGATAACCTGAGGTAAGTGGCTGCGCCATTGGCCATCAGGTGCCTTGATACGAAGTGTTCCTTGTTCAACTAAAATATGAACACCTCTAGCTCCCGGGCCTATTTTTTGTACAGAAGAGTTTTGGTCTGGATGGTAATTTAAAATAAGATTAACGCCACCTGTAACCGATATACCAGAAAAATGACTGACCTGGATTTGCTGAAAGGGTTGTCCCTTATCAGAGATCGGCATCGCAAGTGCTGCGTTAAACGTGAGCCCTGCTAGGATCGCAAGCGCAGGGAGCAGTTGTTTTTTCATTGTATTTTCTCCGGTTCGATCGGTTATTGATTGTTATCCTTTTCCTTAAATAAGTCAATAATTCTGGTTATTTTATGCCATAAGCTTGCATTTTGCCCAATAATCAGCCAGAGTACGCCTTATGAGTATTGATGTAAGCATTCACATTTTAGTGGTTGATGATGATCCGGGAATCGGGGATTTGTTGAGTGATTACCTGCGTAAGCACGGTTTTCGTGTTTCTTTAGCCAAGAATGCGTTCATGATGAAAAAAGTAATGAAACAGTACAGCATTGATTTGGTTGTATTGGATATCATGCTTCCAGGAACCGATGGTATTAGCTTGTGTCGTGAACTTCGACAGCATTCGGATTTGCCGATTATTATGTTGAGTGCCGCCGGTGATGAGTCGGATCGAGTGATCGGTCTAGAAGTTGGAGCAGACGATTATCTGGCCAAGCCATTTAGTCCACGCGAATTACTGGCTCGAATTAAAGCGTTAATCAGGCGTGCATCTGGGCCTGTTGCAGAAAGTAGGCAGCGCAGTCGTTTGGCACGATTGCCAACGTTATCCTTTGGGAACTGGGGGTTGGATCAAAATAAGCGTGTGCTGCTCGATAATGAAGGTATTAGTATTGCGTTGAGTGCTGCAGAGTATGATTTATTATTTGCTTTTTTGGAGCATCCCAGACGCACCCTAACGCGAGATCAGTTGTTGGATATTACACGCGGACGACAAGCGAATGCTTTTGATCGGACAATTGACGTGCAGGTGGCTCGTCTTAGAAAAAAACTGGAATTGGATCCGAAAGCGCCTAAAATTATTGTGACAGTTCGTGGTGGTGGTTATCAGTTTAATGCTGAGGTTGTTGAAAAATAAAGAGGCCTCTTGAATGCGTCAACAAGCATCTAAAATGAAAGGCCCCTTAGGGCAATTTACATTCTGGGGGTTTTTCCTCGCAATGTTGATCATCGTTGCGCTGTCTATTTTTGTAGATGAATTATTTGCTCGTTATAGAACACAACACGTATCTCCCGCTGCTATGCAAGCAAAAGTGAAATCAACACTGATACTGATTCGTACCAGTTTGGCAGAACAGTACCCATTTATTATTGATTTATTAAAGCAGCATGGTATGCATGTATTAATTACAAAAGAGCAGCCCAATAATGGATTCGTTATTCCCAGTGAGATGACAGTCACGCAGGCGATGATTGGTTTGCTAGAAAATCCGCAAACACCTCAAATTGGTATGCAATTGCAAAGCAGTCAGTGGTTGGTATTAGAAACACATGCAAAGCTACCGACCTGGATAATGACAAGTGAAGTTGTTGCTATCTTGGTTGCTGTGCTTTGTATTTTCTTGTTGGCTTATGGCTTTTTCTTTGGAGTGACGGCTCCCTTGCGGTTAATTGCGAATGCGTGTGATCGACTAGGGGTTGATATGAATGCACCTCGTTTGGTCCCAATTGGTTCTGTCATGATGCGCATACTTATCCGCTCGTTTAATAAAATGCAAGAGCGCATGCAAAAGCTATTGCGTGATCGGTCGCAAATGTTGGCGGCAATCTCACATGATTTACGGACGCCCATTACACGCTTGCAATTGCGTGCAGAATTTATTGACGATAAAAATCAATACGAAAAAACGTTAGAAGATTTAGCTGACATGGAGAGAATGATTTCGTCTATTTTGGCTTTTTGTAAAGATTATACGCAAGAAGAGGGAAAGTCGCAGTTGGATTTATCTGCTTTAGTGGAATCTTTAGTGGATGATTTTCATCAAATGGGTAAGTCTGTTATATGGAGAGACGATGGTTCTCGGTTATTTTATTTTGGTCGTATGCGCGCATTGCGCCGAGCAATTAATAATGTGATTGAGAATGCGCTAAAATATGGTAAAACGGCGACTGTTGAATTAATAGAAAATGAGTCGGGAGATCTCGTTTTAAAAGTGACAGATGAGGGAGCAGGAATTCCAAAGGAAGAGTTAGAACGTGTTTTTGAGCCCTTTTATCGTTGTGATACCGCACGTTCACAAGCCGTCAGTGGCAGCGGCTTGGGTTTATCTGTCGTCAAAGAAATTATTAACGCCCATGGAGGTTCCATAGCCTTGACTAACCGGCCGACAGGCGGGTTATGCGTTGAGATTACTTTACCGCAGATGAGAGATTAAGTTGAAGAAACAATCAGGTGAAAGGCTGCCTGAGATTATTGAGCTGTTATCGCCTACATTAAGGTACATTTTTTTCTATTAGGGTTAGTTTTATCTGTTTCTCTTTTTTGAGTAAAAATACGGCTATTTCCAGTGAATTCTCCTGGGGCACCGCCATCGGTAGATGTTGAATCATCGTCAGGGCTTGTAGAGACAGAGGCTGGTTGTTGATTCTGATCGTCGTTGCCTGGGCCACCGCCACCGGTAGGTGTTGTAACGAGATCAGGATCAGGATAAGGATCATTGCTGCCTGAGTCAGGTCTTCCTCGATTTCCCGGTAGATAAGTGAGTCCTGATGCCCTAAATAAGCCTGTGGCGACGAGATCGGTGATAGTTTTTTCTCTACTAGTACTCGGAGGATTATTGCTGTCTGGAGAGGTAGTAGATGTCTTCTTTGCTTCTTCAGTTTCTACAAATGCTATTATTTGAGAGAAAAGCCTAGTATTAGGGCGAAAGCCGTTGCTAGACAAAGGTTTTCGTGTCATCGGACTGGTTAGATTGCTTTTCACCCAAAGATCTATAAATGGATGATCATAAACGAAACGAGGCTCATCGATATGAGAAACGGGGTCCGTCATGATACGAAGTGTAAGAGGGCATAAAAAATTATCGGGTATATCACCTTTAAACTCGGCTAGTCTTAGCCGTTTCTCCAGTTCATTTTCATTATCGATATCAACCATTTGTTTTATGAGGTTCAAAACGTCTGTTGAAAAATGCAAATATCCGGATACAGTCAATGACTGGCTGCCTTTATAATCTTCGTAACTACCTCCTCTTCCCTTCTTCACCCTCGTGCTAAGATACGCTCTTCGTTTTTGAAATACATGACTCGCTAGATCAGCAGAGTAGTGGGTAGAAGCGGCAGAAGGAGAGGCTGCCTCAGCCCTTAAATGGCATAGAATATCAGAGAGTGAAACCCCTTGTTTAATTTTGTTGCCCAGGTATACAGCCAAAGGAGCTGGAGCGATGTTATTTTCCTCATCTAAGGCGACAGCAACTAGCAAAGGTAATAATTTATCGATCATTTCTCCTGTTAATAAATAACGAACCTTTGTGAATGCGGAAGCGATACGTGAGCTTTCTGCGAGTTGACGCAAAGCCAAGGCAACAAAATAAGCGACTTGTGGGTATGAGCTATACGCTGTGTAAACCTTACTGGTTAACAGTTTAGGAGTCGGGTTTTCATTTTCATAATTTTTATCTCGACAATCTGCTTTTCCATGAATAGTCACGGATAATGCACTGATTAACTCATGTAAATACGGCATAGCGGGATTAAAAAAGAGATGCGTAAGCACAGAGGGTATCTCTGAATTGCCAAACTGGAGTCCTTCGCCTAATCCATGGTGTCCACTTTGATCTGTAGGAAAATAGGTATGGCCGTTTTTTGTGGTGATTGCGACTACCCTGGAAACAAGTGTTGAATCGTTAGAACCTGTCCATTGTGCCAGTTCTGTTTGTAGAGATGTTAAATCGATGTCAACAAGCTTAGCGTCTGTGAATAAATTAGCGGTATAGAATATAGTTGTTGATTTATAGGTTTTATACGCGCCATTTTTTGCTAGATAAATCGTACCTGGTTGTCCTTGTGTAAGAAGACTTAAGGCCTCCTCAGTCATTATCTGGAGATGATAGTCAAAAACAGGGGTCTTATGCTCTGGATCAGAAAAGTCGTCAAAAGAATCCTCATTCTCCTCAGAAACAGGAACATAATCAGTAGGCTTTGATGAACCCCAGACATTTTTTTTAGATTTAGTATAATACAATAACGCCTTTCGTAATTCCGCAAGATATATATTCGCTTTTTCTTGCTCCTCTGGTTTTTTCCCTTGTGTATGTCTGAGAATGATGGGTAAGGCATGTTCGTAGTAACGTTGATCAAACTGACTGAAAATGGAAAAGTCAATAGTGTAAGAATGGTATTTAGATAATTCAAGCACAGCATCTAAAAACGGAGGCGTGTGATCGCCGTTGGTCATCACCGTATTTACAAAATTAAGAATCACTTCTTTGACACAAGAATAGTCGTATATCGCACCTTTTTGGGATAGAATAGTTAGGATGTTATCTTGAATTGTTGGATGATCGCGCAGGTCGGTACAGGTAAGTAATTCTTCTTTTAAACCTAGTAAATTTATTTTCTCATCTGGAGAGTTTTCATCAAACACAGAGCCCTCATCTAATACTCCATTTTCGCCATAAACTTGATACTGACCGTTCTGCTTGATAGACACAGAGCGCATCAAAGATGTACTCATCGTACCTGACGGAAAATTCCCCCATTCATCCTTGGAGACTAGCCGAATAGTATTCGTAGAATTATTTTTACGCTCGATCAATGATTTGAAGCGTTTAGAGCGAGGATTAAGCGGATCATTCGTCAAATTATCCATAAACAAAAGAGGCCACTGGTCCTCAGGTGTGCATTCCCAAATGGTTTTGGCAGCTTTAACTGGGCTAGAGAGTTGTGAAGTAAACGGACTGATGGATTCCGCGACTAGACTGTCTATTTTTTTAAGGAGGTCAGATATTCCTCCAAAACAGAAATTAATTCTAATCGTTTTAAGCAGACTATTTACTAAAATATCGAAAGGTATCGTTCGGTTTTCTGTCCGAATACTCGTAGCGATAAGTTGGGTTAAAAATAAAAGGAAAGGTTCGAACTGTTCTGATTCCGCTAATATTTTTCTGCTTATAGCTAGTCGTTTTTCATTTTTTCTTATTACAGATTTTGAATTACGTGTTTGTATACCCCCACCAATAAAAGCAATATGAGTCTTGAAATCACAATAGTCCGAATAAGGTAGGTTTAGATATTGTAATAAAAAAATGTCAATAAGGTCATCGATTTTTTTTTCTATGCGGGTGATTACCGTCACAGCGGCTGTTTTTTTTGGCCAAGGGTTTAATTGAAGGAGAGCCGCAGAAAAAGAATCTCTATTGGGTGAGGCATGAGGAGGCAGTTCGAGATCGAGTGTTTTTATCAGAGAAGCATACAGAGCCTGTTCCCGCTCTAATTGGTTATCCTCTGTAGAGGGCGCATCTGTGCTCTGAGGCACCGAGTCGTCTACTATAGAGTCTAAGCTCCTGAAGAGATAAGTAAGCCCCCCGCGACAGAGAGCATCTTGAATTTTTGGAACTAAAGAGGTTACGAAGACAGGAACAGATATTTCGCGGTGTTCTGCCTGGATAGTGGTAGCGATCAGTCGTGTTAAAAATAAAATGACAGGCCCGATATCGGTTGAATTCTTCAGAAATTCTTGAATTTCAGCTAATTCTTTTGTCTTATATTTTTCGTTAGTGCGTGCCCTATCCATCAATAAATCTTGTGTTGAAAACTCAGAGATTAATTTGTTTAATTTTTCGTCGGATACCTCGTGAAAGATTAAAATCTGTTGGATAATACGAGAAAAAAGAGGCTTTAATTTTTGGAATGAAGGTTGGTGTGAAGGGTCAAGAACTATGTTTAATTTGTTCAGAGGCCTTACAAAAAGTGAATCAGTTTTATGTTTAGCTGGATGGCCGGTTGATGCAATAAGACCATGACAAAAAGAATTCATATCGGGCGCTGAGAAATTGGGATTGTTCAGTTTGAAGCCGAGCATCTCTAGCAAGGAAATATAGAGAG
Source organism: Coxiellaceae bacterium (assembly GCA_044359385.1). GTDB lineage: Bacteria > Pseudomonadota > Gammaproteobacteria > JAJRRL01 > JAJRRL01 > JBIKMG01. The sequence continues at coordinate 1,743 of JBIKMG010000055.1, read as the reverse complement.
TTTTTTCCTGCGCTAATCGAAAATCATCTGTAGCTGGGCCACCGGTAGCTGCTCTGTGTTTAGTTCCTAAGTCTCTCATATTATTCTCCAAGAAGTGTATTCAAAAAAAAATCTAAATAATAGTCACGGAGTGTGTACTATCGATAATTAGAGCGATAAGAACGATTGCATCTTTGGAGTATTTGACGTAACAGACCATCGGTTCTTGTACGTGGCAATGCTTGTCCGTTTGTTAGCGCACTTAGTGCGCTTTGTGCTTGCGTTAGCTTCATGTCTTTGTTAAATACACCAAAACAACTGTGCTTGTTGCGTTCATCGTGTCTACGGATAGCTATATAAGCACGAAGAAAATCGGATGGAGTCCAATCGTTGTTCTCTGCACCCGGTCGATAGGCCAAGAGTGCAGTAGTTAATTGAGCTCTCGTTGTGATTTGTAAGTCTATAGCAGGAGCTGCCAACTCTAAGTTCGGGTCATTGCAACCAGCGGTTCTATCGTACGGTACCACCGGAGTTTCTGGCTCTGCTCGATTGTATATTGTAGCGCGATAATGTTGAGCTGCTCGGGCATGCCATGTGTCAGGGGCGAGATGCGTGAGATAGCTATGATTGCTTGGGTTTAGAAGATAATGGTTGGTCGAGTTGACCATGAGTATTTGTTGTGTCTGTGGATGCTGATCTGTCTCAAAGCTAACGCCGTAATAAATCCTAACTCGGTGTCCATTACGGGTCGTGTCTTCATAAGAGGTCACCTCTCCAATCGGAGTTTCACCATTCAGAAGTAGCGCTGTTTCAAAAGGACGAGGATTCTGTGACATACGATGGGCTCCAATGAATAAGGATTAAATTTTTAGATTCTTTCACCTAAAGTTACCTGATTTAAAGAAACTAATCCAGAGTAAAATACCTTAAGAAAATAGGAAGCTTGGGAGATCGGATGCTTCTTTTGGTCAAATCCAAGCGTTTTTTCGAAGCTTAGGGGGGGGGGTAAGGGCTTTATTTTTCTTTCAGCAAATGCTCTAGCCCATAAACAAGGTGTGCTAACTGACCTACTTTGCGTAATGCGAGTAGCAAGCCAGGCATCATAGCGCGGCGATCGGTGCTGTCGTGGCGGATAGTGAGGGTTTCCCCTTCGCCACCGAAGATCACCATTTGATGAGCGAATAATCCAGGCAAACGAACAGAGTGAATGGCAATACCATCGACAGGTTTGCCTCGAGAAGGTTGTTTTGAAAATGGAATGGTTTGGTCTTTCGTGTAGGGTGCCATCATAGCCGCTGTTTTCAGTGCTGTTCCAGATGGAGAGTCGACTTTTTGGTCGTGGTGCATTTCGATGATTTCAGCATGTGGCATGTATGAAGCAATTTTTGTCGCAGCTTCCATCATGAGTATCGCGCCGAGTGAAAAATTGGGGGCAATTAGCGCACCGAGTTTTCGTTTAGCACACATTCTTTCTAGCTGAATTATTTGTTCTGCGGATAAACCGGTCGCACCAACGACGGGCGATACCCCGTATTCAATACAGCATTGGGCGTTTTCAAATACGCAGGTTGGAATTGTAAAGTCGACCACGGCATCGGGTTTGTGTCTTTCCAGTGCCAAAGCCAAGGAATCGCCACGATCAATCATGGCGACTAACTCCATATCAGGAGCATCAGCAATGGCATCACAGCTCACTTTTCCCATGCGACCTTTTGCACCGCAGACGATCACTCGAATTGCCATTGTTTACCTCTTTGTGAAAGG
>JBIKMG010000011.1:0-39214 GCA_044359385.1 Coxiellaceae bacterium | reverse complement strand
CCGTGACCCTTCTCTTCCTCTGAGACCGGCAATGGCAACAATTGAGTAATGATCGGTCGCTGCAACATGCGACTAGCAAACTCGTTATTCACAACAAAAACTCGATCTAGTTCGCCACTATCAAAACAATCAATCATGACCTTTACAACACCAACAAGCTCACTGACTTCCGGTGCATCACCCAATTGAGTTTTAGTTCCTAAAATACGGACATTAAAACGAGAAAAGAACGATTCTGCTTTACGCCCAATCAAACAAACATCAACACCAATCCCTTTCTCTTCATACTGTTTTATCTCCTGCAGTGTTTTCCGGAATAGATTGATATTTAAACCGCCGCAAAGACCTCGATCTGACGATAAGATGATAAAGCCGACTCGCTTGATATCCTTTCGCTCCTGCAAGTAAGGATGCCTCGATTCACTGCGACTGGCTGCTACATGTGAAATCACGTTGCGAATTTTATCTGCATACGGCTTTGCTCGCTGCATACGATCTTGCGCACGCCGCATTTTACTCGCAGCAACAAGCTCCATCGCTGCGGTAATTTTCTGAGTATTCTTGATACTGCTTATTTTGCCTCGTATTTCACGACCCGCCATCGTTCTTACTCCCCGTAAGCTACTGTTGACATGAACGCTTCAACAACCGCTTTCAACTGCGCTTCAATGGCATCGTTATACGTTGGATTATCGTCTATTTGCTTCAACAAATCTTTTTTTGCGTCGCGACAAAAACTCAAGAGCGCATTACCGCAGTCTACAATATCCGTCAGGGCCACTTTATCCCAGTAACCATTGACGGCGGCATACCAAGTAATGGCCATTTCAGAAACCGACATCGGATCATACTGCGGCTGCTTCAATACTTCCATGACTCGCTGACCACGCTGCAATTGCTTTCTGGTTGCTTCGTCTAAGTCCGATGCAAATTGAGCGAATGCCTCGAGCTCACGATACTGTGATAATGCAATACGAATACCGCCCACTAATTTCTTAATAATCTTCGTTTGTGCTGCACCACCTACCCGAGAAACAGAAAGCCCCGCATTAATCGCTGGCCGAATACCTGAATTAAACAAATCCACATCCAAGAAAATTTGTCCATCGGTAATCGAAATCACATTCGTGGGAATGAATGCCGATACGTCACCGGCTTGTGTTTCAATAATCGGCAATGCTGTCAATGAACCCGTCTTGCCCTTGACTTTTCCTTCTGTAAAACGCTCCACATAATCCGCACTCACGCGAGAAGCACGCTCTAATAAACGCGAATGAATATAAAACACATCTCCTGGATACGCTTCTCGACCCGGTGGACGACGAAGGAGTAATGAAATTTGACGATATGCCCAGGCTTGCTTCGTTAAATCATCAAATACAATCAACGCATCTTCACCGCGATCCCGGAAATACTCGCCCATCGTACAACCCGAATAAGGTGCTAAAAATTGCAACGCTGCCGCTTCTGCCGCAGAGGCTGCCACAACAATCGTATGCGCCAATGAATCATGCTCTTCTAACTTACGGACAACGGATGCAACTGTTGATGCTTTCTGCCCAATAGCAACATAAACACATTTAACACCGGTATTTTTTTGATTGATAATGGCGTCCAATGCGATCGCTGTTTTACCGGTTTGTCTATCTCCAATAATCAACTCGCGCTGCCCGCGGCCAACAGGCACCATCGCATCAATTGATTTCAATCCGGTTTGCATCGGTTGCGAAACAGATTGACGATCAATAACACCTGGTGCGACTTTTTCTACCGGCGCTGTTTCAGTTGCAGCAATCGGCCCTTTACCATCGATCGGGTTACCCAAGGCATCGACCACCCGACCCAATAACGCTTCACCTATTGGCACCTCAAGAATGCGGCCCGTACAGCGAACTTTCATGCCTTCCGACAAGTGCTCATAGCCCCCTAAAACCACAGCACCAACTGAGTCACGCTCCAGGTTCAACGCTAGACCATAGCTCCCACCTTCAAACTCAATCATCTCACCCGACATCACATCGCCAAGACCGTGAATACGAACAATACCGTCTTTCAAACTTAAAATGGTACCCTCTGTCCGAATTTCGGATGCAATATCAAATTGCTCAATACGCCGTTTAATCAGATCGCTGATCTCCGATGCTTGTATTTGCTGTACCGTCATTAATTAGTCTCCTCAAAACGCGCTGGCTGAGATAAGCTTTCACTCAATCGCGCTAGTTTTCGTTTAACCGAACCATCCATCACCCAATCACCTGAGCGCAATACTGCACCACCTATTAATGAGGGGTCAATCGTACTTTTCAACTGAATCGTCACGCCCCCAAAACGTTTCGCCAATAAATGCTGAAACCGAGCTAGCTCCTGATCAGCAACGGGGTAGGGACTCAGCATATCGACCTCAACAATGCCTTCCTCTTTCAGTCGAAATGCATGAAAAACATCGGAAATTTCGCTTAAAATAATCAACCGACTTCTCTCCAAAAGCAAGGCCAAGCAATTTCTTAACTCGTTGGATATTTTTCGAGTAGCCTCTACTGCCAACTCCTCACACAACGAGAGCAACAAACGAATCCAATCCGATGCCTGCATGGCTGGATTTTTTAACAGCGTTCTTAGATCCTTGTCTTCAATCGCTCGCTTTAGAATTTGAAGGACACTCCCCCACTCAACTAAGGTTTTCGATTCACAAGCTATTTCAAAAATGGCTTTCGCATAAGGTCTTGCAATGGTATTTAAACTTGCCATAATTATGCTTCACTTGCCAATTCATCAATCAGCACTTTATTGTTCGCTGCATCGATTTCTCGCGTCAAGATACGCTCAGATCCCCTAACAACCAAATCAACAACCATTGAGGTTAGGTTTTCTTTTGCCTGGTTGTACTCTTGCTCGATTTGGAGACGAGCTAAATCTAATAAGCGCTCACCTTCGCTACGCGCTTTCTTTTGAGCCGCTTCCACAATGTGGTGACCACGCTGATTCGCTTGATCAATGATCATGGCTGCCTTTGCCTTCCCTTCTTCGACTAGCTCCTTGAAACGCATATCTGCTAATTCAAGTGCTCTACGCCCTTTTTCTGCTGCAGCCAATCCATCGGTGATCGTTGCTTGACGTTCGTCCAAAGCTTTTGCAATGGGCGGCCAAATGTATTTCATCGTAAACAACACGAATAGTACAAAAACCACCACTTGGAAAAAAAGCGTTACGTTGATATCCATTTAAGCCCCCTTATACGATACAGCTTAAACAAGTCTATTGAGAATGCTGGAGCATGAATTGCCAAGCAGATTGTAACATCGGATTAGATGCGAACATCAATACCAAGCCCATCGCCAAAGATATAATCGCTAACGCATCCACCAAACCAGCAATCATAAACATCCGACCTAAAAGCATACCACCTAGTTCTGGTTGACGAGCGATTCCTTCTAGGAATTTACCCCCTAGCACACCCAAACCAATCGCTGCACCCAATGCAGCTAAACCAATTAATAACCCTACTGCAATGGCCGTAAAGCCCTCGATATTTGAAATAAATTGACCTGCGTTTGCAATCATTCCTCTTTCCTCCTGTTGTTCGGTTTTTTGGTTTTCAAATCCCCGATGTTGTTAAAGCTAGTGCGAATCATTCGCCATCATAATGTAAACTATGGTCAACATCATGAAAATAAATGCCTGTATCAAAATAATGAGGACGTGAAAAAGCGTCCATACAAAACCCAGGGGCACTAATAGCCACCACGGCAACAAAGCAATCAATACAAAAATGAGCTCACCTGCAAACAAGTTACCAAACAATCGCAGTGATAGCGAAACAGGCTTAGCAACTTCTTCGATAAGACGAAACAACACATTAATCGGCAAACACCACCAACCAAAAGGCCTAGAAAGAACCTCTCTTAATAGGCCAACTCCACCTTTTGATTTAAAATTGAAAAAGATACAAATCACAAAAACACTCAATGCCATCGCTAACGTCAATGACAGATCAGCTGTTGGAACGGCTTTAAAATGATGCACATCTGCAAAACTTAACCCCCAAGGAATCAAATCGACTGGGATCAAATCCATGACATTCATCAGCAAAACCCAGACGAAAATCGTCAAGGCCAACGGCGCCACCATGCGTCGATTCCCATGAAACGTTTCTGAAACAGTCGAGTCTACCGTTTCAACCGCAATTTCAACAAAATTTTGCCAACCGCGTGGCGCACCGGCCGTAGCGCGTCGAGCTGCTGCACGAAATCCCCAGAGAAATAGTAAACCCAATACAACGGAAATAACTAACGTATCCAAATTCAGCGTCCAAAACCCCCCGTCCGCACCGACATGCATCGTTTTCAGATTTAGCGCTAAATGTTTTAAGTGGTGCTCAATATATTGGGTTGAAGAGAGTCCGCTCATGTTTTATTGCCCTTTGACACATCCATTTTTACAATAGCTGGTGCGATCCAAAACCCCACCAAAGCCGCTAGAAATCCCACCAAAAAAGGAATCAAATCCACCGGGAGGAACCTAATAAAGATAACGGCCAAAACGGCTGAAAGCAGAATTTTTGTCACCTCCCCCACATAAAATGCTTTCACAATCTTATGTGCCGCTCGTGCGCTGGTAATCCGAAACAGTCGATACGCAAAATAACCACTGGGGAGAACAATCGCAACACCACCTAACAAGGCAGACTGCGCAGAAACAACACCCATAAACAAATAAGCCAAGGCTGTGAGTAGCATCGCTGCCGCTTGAACCCCAACAAAAGCATAAGCCATTGCACGAACACGCTTTGAAACCGGTGTCTGTTCACTTCGATACAAAATTCAAATCTCCGGCCACCCAAAAGCAGTGCCGGGAGTATAAGGCGTTTTTTTTCGGTATGCAAGATCCAAAAATTCCAAGTACGATAAAAATTTCCGGCTTTTATAACGACGGAAAACTGCCTAACAATTTGTGAAAATTTATCGAGAATTCATTTGGAATGAGTTTAATTCGCCGGAGCCTTTCGCTTAAAAACTGCCCCGCATAGTTAGGCAGAGCACTTCCTCGTTTGTCACAAATTAATTGAATTATTTAATTTAGACATAATCCCATAATACAAGTCGAAGCTTAAGGTTTTCTTAAGTGGCGGTGTTATTTTCGTTTCATTTTGCAGCCAAGCATTTTCTACTTAACCCATGCCTTAATCCGCTCCATTACATGTGTTACCTCAATCGCTTCAATACAAGGACAAGACTCCTGAGTACACGTTCCCTCACAAGACGGAATCACGGTTATAAACTCAGCCTTTTCTCCTAGGGGCTTCCAACGCCAAGGGCCTCGGCCGGGACTGCTCGATTGTAACGCCAAGGCATGAATACCGAGCGCCCCCGCTAAATGAACCGGCCCCGTACTCCCTGCAATCAAGCCATGAGCCCGAGAAATTAACGCGATAAACTCAACCAACGAAAGCTGGCCCATGATATTTTCAACGGAATCAGGCCAACTCGCGCAAGAAAAACGCGCTGCCTCACTACGCGCTCCGGTTACAAAAATCTGATACTGCATGGGATCTAATTTTTCGGCTAATGCCTGCCAACGCTCTAATGCCCACTCTCTGCCATGGCCATTTGAACCTGGATGCAAAATAATGGCTTTGCGCCCTTTATCCCGTATTCGCTCTACGTTGGGATAGGATTGGGTTACCTTTAATTTTGGCAGCGGAAAATTATCCAGTGATTCTCGAACAGCGGCCGGAAATACTGGCTTTAGAAGCCGAGTATTCAGGACACCTTCATGCTGCTTTGAGCCCGAGCGCGCCAAATTGACCCAACGATTGCAATGAATTAGATGATACAGCCGTCGGTAAGTCCCCACCCTCTTTGGAATACGTGCTTTCCAGAGCAATCGAGATGCGGCGCGATTGGGGTGCACCACAATTGCGATATCAAAATTTTGCGCCTTTATCTCTTTCACCGCTTTTTTGCGCGCTAACGAAGACAAGCGAGTAAACGACAAGCAACCATCAATTCCTGGACAAACATCGATGACAGGCACAGCATAATCTTGCACCAAAAACCAAATCTTATGCTCGGGATTGTCTTGCTTAATCAACTCAACCAAGGGTAGCGTCACGACAAGGTCGCCAATATTATCCGTTCTAACAAGCAAGATTTTCATGTTTTCTCTTTTCAAATAGTGAACCTGTCACGCTGATTATCACCGCAAACAACCACAACCAAGAACGGCTATGGTAAAAAAGTGGGAAGGAGCAATCTGCCAAGAGCAGAACAATTAACGCCGTCAACACCAAAGCCGATCGATTGAACCCTAAGGGACGACAAACCCACCACCAACTCCATAAAAAGGCAATAAAAACGAGAAAACCCACTAAACCATGTCGCATCAAGATAAACACCGCCCCCACCTCTGGCGTGGTCGTTTTTAGGTATTTTAATCCCTCTCCCGTCAGCACGGGATTACTTTTGTGACTCATGGAAAAAGCGCCTGTACCATAACCGAATAGGGGCTGTTTCAGGAACACGTTAAGGCCCGCTTTAGCGGTATAGAAACGCAAGGCTGTCGATGAGAAAAACTCTTTCCCTGCTAATGCATCTGATTTTATCGTATACGACTGATTGATCAGCGCATCTACTCTCGTTTGCGTTTGTGGAGAGAAAAGATAACTAACGGCAAACAATACAAAATACCCAACGCAGACTAAGCTTATCCAATGTAAGACGCGGATATGCTGTACGCAAAATATTCCTAAGGCAATAAAGGACAAAACCATACCCACACGTTCACCCTGAAATCCCAGCAAAATAATCAGTAAAAATACAGCGAGCGCAATATAAATACCTTTTGCTATTTTCGTACTGGCCTCTAATGTCAGGTATAAAGAAAGATAGATACTCCATGCCATCAAAGCAGCACTTTCCTGAATATAATGGATGCGAAATAAGAAAACGCGCTCCCCCCACGTACTTTGCATGAGACCGATGCTTTCAGCCAATACTCTAAACGCCAATAGGGCACCTGAAGCGAGTAAAGCAATTAATAAACGCCGTTGCCATACTTTATTGGCAAATAACGGAATCAATAAGGGGAAAAAAACAACTGGCAAGGCCATCACTAACACTTCTTTGATCCTATCTGACTCGATAGCTGGCGTGTAAAAAATACCGGCCAAAACGATCAGGAAATAAAGCAAGCCCAGCCTAACCGGAAGCATTTGCCATAGTTTTTTCTGCGCATACCTTAGCTCTTTTGTAACCAGCGCTAAAACACTCGACAAAATAGCGCCATAAAGCATAGTCGGAGAAAAAATAACCAGGAAAATAGAAAAAAGAAATAAGCAGCGTATGGCATTCTGAAAGGTTATCGCCCTGACTTTCGCTATTGCAGCGTAATACTGTACTGCTGTCTCCCTCTGCATCAGCGCCCCCTTCACTTCCCTGTCTGGCATCATCCCAGGTCTTTCTCGAAAATTCAATCCTTTAGGCTGTTCGATAGCGCTAGGAGACAATCCTGTGTCTGCTCCCGATTAGAGCACACGCAACCATCCCAACGTCCTGTGCTCCTTCAGCATGAGCGACCTATTCGGTTTCATCTTCGGACTAGGCATTCGGTCTTCCTGAGAAGATCTAGTATAACGAAAAATGGCCCTTACGGGCCATTCATGCGATACTTTGGCGGATTGTCAATCCATCCGCTTACGTGGTTTTTTCAGATCCGATGAATCCGCAATAAGCGTTTTTGTATTCACCGAGAATTCCTGAGGTTTTTGCTATGTTAGCGTGTGTTTACCCTTCTTTGTGTCAACACGGTGAAGGAATCCTAATCGATGACGTGTCTGGGTATCTGTACTGGGTCGATATTCCTCAAAAAACGCTTTACTCCCTCTGTTTAAAAAATCAAACAACGACCACCTATACCATGCCAGAACAAATCGGTTTCGTCGTACTTGATAAACCTGGCTACTTAATTGGAGGACTGGAGAGCGGATTGGCTCGCATCACACTTTCAACGGGTCAGTTAACTTTTTTAGGCAGACCAGACGATATGCCAGCCAACAGTCGATTCAACGATGGAAAACAAGATCGGCAAGGGAGAATTTGGACAAGCACAATGGATTTAACAGCTCGTAATAAAGAAGGGGCTCTTTATAGCTACCGTTTTGAAGACGGCTTTCAAAAACACGATACAGGCTTCACTATTGGAAACGGACCCACGTGGTCAACCGACTACACCACTTTTTATCACACAGAAACTCGGCGAAGCACTATTTTTGCCTATGATTTTGATGAGTCCACAGGTGTTATTAGCCACAAACGTGAATTTTACCAACATAAAGAAGATGGCGTACGTCCCGATGGTATGTGTACGGATGACGAAAATCACCTTTGGGTAGCTCTGGCGCACGGAGGAAGACTTTTGCGACTCACACCCACTGGAAAAATTGAACGAGAAAGCGATGTTAACACCTCTTTCCCAACCAGTTGTGCGATGGGGAAAAACAAAATCCTCTACATCACCACCTCTCGCCAAGTTTCTCCCCCGAATGAAAAACTCAATGCATGGTCTGGTTCTCTACTGAGTCTAAATCTGAACTCAATCTAGCTTCTGGAACCAATTTCTTTAAGTAATGCACCGCTTCTTGTTTGTTTTTTTTCAGTAATGCCTCAAACAACCCTTTAACGCTATCGTCAACTGACCGCCAATCGAGGTTGCGTGATTGCGCAAAAAAAATTCCTTCCGTTTTCGTCTTTTTCAAATTTTCTTGTTCGTGAAAAAGTTCTTCATACAGTTTCTCTCCAGGCCTCAACCCTGTGTACACAATATCCATATCTTCACCGAGCTTTTTGCCCGAAAGTCGAATCATATTTTTGGCCAAATCATCAATCTTAATGGGCTCACCCATATCTAAAACAAAGATCTTGCCTTCTTCCTCTAGTTGCATTGCCTTTAATATTAGCTGACAAGCTTCTGGGATCATCATAAAATACCGCGTAATCTCTCTATGCGTCACTGTTACAGGCCCACCTGCTTCTATTTGAGTTCGAAACACAGGAATCACACTGCCCACCGAGTCCAACACATTTCCAAAACGAACAATAGAAAAGCGCGTAGTCGTCTGTTGTGTATACCGTTGACAAATCAACTCTGCCACTCGCTTCGTAGCACCCATCACATTAGCTGGATTCACTGCTTTATCGGTAGAGATAAGGACAAATTTGCTAACTTGACAAGCCATGGCAGCCTGTACCATCACCCAGGTGCCTTTGATGTTATTGTTCATGGCAACCAGCGGCTGCTCTTCCAGCAAGGGCACATGTTTATATGCCGCTGCATGGAAAATCAAGTGCGGTTTATACAACTCCATTATCGAATTAACAAACCCATCATCCGTCACCGATCCCAATCTCGGAATAACAACTATATGAGGAAATCTATTTTTTAAATCTCGCTCAATCGCATATAAATTATATTCTGAGTGTTCCACTATAATGAGGCGCTCGGGTTCGTAGTTAGCAATTTGTCGACAGAGCTCTGAACCAATAGAACCTCCCCCTCCTGTCACCAGCACACATAAACCTTGAATTGAATCTGAAATAGCATGCTTATCTAAAACAATCGGCTTCCTACCCAAAAGATCTTCTACTTCAACATGACGCAGTGCATTGATCGACACCTTCCCATCTACTAAATTAGAAAGTCCCGGCAACAGACGTAACTCCACACCCGCATCTAAGCAAGCATTTGAGATCGATGCAATCAGTTTTTTATTCTTTAGCGAAGGGATGGCAATAATAACGAGCTCTATGTGATATTTTTTGATGGCTGAATCAATCTCGTCACATCCCCCAACAATCTTTACCCCGTGCAAGTACCTTTTTCTTAACGAGGGGTCATCGTCTAAAACAGCCTTCGCCTTTAATCGATTTTTTTTGTAGCTATGCATTTCTTTTAATAATGTCAACGCCGCTTGGCCCGCACCGATAATGAGTACATGGGTACGCTTGGCACCCTCATTTGTTAGTTGCCTTTCCTTTGCAAAGCGATATCCTGCTCTTAAGATTAAGCTGGCTACTAAAAAGAAAATAGCTTGTGTCATCAGCAAAGACAAAATCTCCCCTGTAAACATTTTCGCTAAAATGACTGCTGAAAGCGATAAAAAAAACGCGAGAAAAGTCGACCAACCCAATCGAATAGCAGCCGGTAAGGAAAAAAATCGAATAATGGAACTGCTGGATTTCGTCATTAAACCTGAAATAAAATAACTAGTAACGGAAATCCAGGCGAAAACCATAGCGTCATGGCTACGCATATTCACCTGAATAACAAAATCATGATGAACCAAAACGCTAAAAAACAACGCCCATCCTGCCAACATCAGATCGTGAAACTGAATCAAACAATGCCGAGTGATTACTCTCATTTCGCTTCCATTTTATTTTTTACTTGAACGCTACGAGCGATAGCATCTGCGTCAATCGTTGGATCACATAAAAACATCAACGATGTCTCACCCAACTCTTTTGCATTTTTCAGCCGCTGCTTGGGCTTGGATGGATGACCGTTAAAACACGCTTCCAAATAAACTTCTGAGCACGTACCAGAAAGACAAGAAAAGACATCCATCAACGCATCCCTCGATAACTCGCTCTCTTTTTTTAAAAACGCATAAAATTTATAATAGGCATGTTGATAATTGAGTGGTGGCTCTGGCAGTCGCAGATAAGAAAGCTGGCTCAAGTACTTTCGCCAAGCTGCTGCGTTTTTTTGGCGCTTCTCCAGCCAACCCTCGACCTTTCTCAATTGCACACGACCAATTGCAGCTTGCATTTCAGTCATCCGAAAATTGCTGCCAAATGATTGATGCAGCCAACGAAAGCCAGAAACAGGCACTTTACTGTGTGCTAAATCATACGATTTTCCATGATCCTTATAGGACCAAGCTTGGCGCCACCATTTCGGATCGTTGGTGGTCACCATGCCGCCCTCACCACCGGTTGTCATGATTTTATCTTGGCAAAAAGAAAAAGCCGCCATATCTCCGAAAGAGCCGACTTTTTTACCTTTTATCGCTGCTCCATGGGCTTGAGCACAATCTTCGATAACCCACAAATTATTTTTTTTCGCATAGCTCATAATTTCTGGCATATCACATGGCCACCCCGCCAAATGTACGGTGATTATCGCTTTGGTTTTTTCAGTCTTGACCGCATCGATTGTTTCAACGGTGATATTTTGCGAATTCAAATCCACATCGGCAAAAACAGGCGTTGCTCCGCAATTAATAATCACGCTAGCAGAGGCGAGGAAAGTGCGAGAGGTGACAATGACTTCGTCACCTTCTCCAATTTTTAAGGTCCCTAAACACAATTCCAAAGCCAACGTTCCGTTAGCCACTGCAATTGCATGCTTAACGCCAATATACTGCGCGAACTCTTGCTCAAATAACTTTCCTTCATGACCGGTCCAGTAATTCACTTTTCCTGATTTCAAAACAGTTAAGACAGCATTTTGTTCTTCTTCTGAGAAGACTGGCCAGATATTCATTGGATCATTTCTCGATAACTCCTAAACACAACTTCTGATTTTTGTACTGCACTTGCCATATCTGCAATTTCTTTTACTTGTACCCGATCATGCATGCTGATGACGGCTGACTGAATATGCGGGTGTGATAGCGCATAATTAATGCAGTACGACAATTGTTTTTTCTCTCCCGCGACAGGTAAGCTTCGAAACCTACCTGAAGCCAGCGGCCTCAATACAATAGAATTTTCAGAAATGCCACCTTGATATAAATCATCTTCCCAAAAATTTAAATAGTTCGTTTGACTCTTGATTAATTGCATCTCGTCAACAAAGTGCATATACCGTGCCGTGTAAGGAAAACAGGAAAAAGCCCTCACCTTTCCTGAAGCTAGCAATGCATCAAACGCTCGTCTCATCTCATTGAGGCTCTCTCGTGTTCTCTCTATTTTTTTATCTTCATCCAATGGAGTTGTTCGCCACATCCACTGAGCGACATCAATACAATTTATTTTAAAATCCGTCAAAAAATCGTCTACCCTTTTAAATAAGGCTCGCTTGTTGAAGCTTTCCTCATCAAAATGAGGGGCCGGAATTTTGACCATAAATGCATGCTCATTTTTCCGACGAGCAGACTTCACTAATTCATATGACGCATATTCGGGAGAAAGGTGCAACGAAGTGATACCTTGATGATACGAGAAATCCAACAATTTCTCGACATCAGCTACAGATAACCCTTTATCCAGAAAACGCATGGTCCCTAGCGTCACGGGTGATAATTCATTCATACAAACTCTTTCATTTTAAGTAACAAAGCTCGACTTTTTAGCAACCCTCTATTTTGCGAAAAACACCGGACAACTAGAGGAACCGGCAAGCTGAAAGTGGATTTTATCTCTGCTAGCCCTATCAGCTAGAAAGTGACTGCTGTTTTCCAAATAAGCCTATCATCCGTTTTTGAAACGGAAAATGGACGCCGACCGTGCAACACAGCATGGTCCCACCAAATCACAGCTTCCCCAGGATGCAATGTTATTGCTTTTTCGAGATAGGAGCCCTTTACATGCGTCTCTAAAAAATCGAAAAACTCTCGGTTTATTTTTTTATTTTCTTCTGATTCATTTCTATCAATACAAAAATAATTGAAATTAAACAAGGGCGGCAAATTTTCTTGTAACGTAATAATTTTACTTTTCCTTAAACTACCTGCCTTCTCGTAGGTTATCTCTTGGGTTGAAATCGTCTTTAGCAAGTCTGGATCAATTTCTCGCATACGCTTCACCAAGGCATCTCCATCTACAAAAATTGTTTCTCCTCCATTTTCAGCTTTATTCTGACAATAAAAAATAATTAAATCCGACGGGTCTTGCTTGTAAGACTCATCCGTGTGCAAAGGCTGTGCATTTTGGCTGTGTCGAAAAGCAACCTTATCGGGAATGGATTCATCGTACCGAATTTCCATCCACTGCTCACCGGTTCTCTTTCCGCCCTGCCGCCAGTCCTCCCCGAGCAATACGGTATCCCCTAACAAGGGGACCAATGTGTTGTAAAAATTACGCAAATTTTCAATGTGCCAGCCAGGACTTAACTTAACCACTTTGTGATTGAATACCAAGCGTTTTACATCTGATATAATTTTATCTACATCTGTCGTTCGCATTTCATAGGTACAAAAAAACTGATTCGGTATAGCCATTTTAATTAGACCCATTGTACTTCTCCTTGGTCACGCCCTCTGATTGGTTGATCCCCTCTCGCCGAATAATTGCCCCGATAGTCAAGCATGCTATTTTTAAATCGAAAATCCACGATTGATTTTCTACATAATATATATCATACAAAAACCTATCCTTCCAACTCATTGAGTTTCTACCATTGACTTGAGCCCAACCTGTTATGCCGGGACGAACCGTATGTCGTAGCCGTTCTTTTTCACTGTACAAGGTTTTATATTCTGCAAATAAGGCCCTTGGCCCAATGAATGACATTTCTCCTTTTAGGATATTTATAAGTTGAGGAAGCTCATCGAGGCTTAAGGTGCGCAATAGATTCCCTAATGGCGTTAGCCGCTTTCCATCCGGCAATAAATTTCCATTTTCATCTTTTAAATCACTCATCGTCCTAAATTTATAAATGCTAAATAATTTTTCGTTCTTACCGAGTCGATTTTGTCTGAAAATAACAGGCGTGCCTAGTTTCAAACGAATCCATAAATACAAAACAAGCATCGGTATGGAAAAAAAAATTATCGCGATCAGGGCAAATAAAAAATCAAATAAGCGTTTCATACAACCCTAACCAAGCAGCTTCTATTTCTTCATGCGAAAAATCTCGAGACGCGCGTTCTAGTGCATTTTTTCCTAATGTTTCTCTTAATTTTTTATTTTCCGCTAAACTTCTCATCGCATGAAACAACTGGTCTATATCGCCTACCGGGAAAAGCAGACCTGTTTCATTGTCTACAATTGCATCTTTCAGACCATAAATATTAGACCCAATAGCGGGTATTCCACAAGCAGCAGCTTCAATAACAACCGTGCCAAACCCCTCTCGATAACTGGGAATACACAGAATATCCGACAAGACCAGCGTACTCTCTGGATTTTCGCTATGTGGTAAAATCTCAAGGCTATCCGGATAATGAGCCAATATCTCCTTGACCTGTGGCTTCATATTCTCTTCATCTTCGCCTACTAGCATTAACGTCGAGGAAAACCCTTGTTCTTTTAATCTTTTAAATGCCTGTGCCAAATCTAAAATTCCTTTGTCTTTTTTCAACCTTCCCATGTATAAAAAAACAACAGGGTGCGGACCTTCTCGCTTTGTCTCATCTTTCGGTTTAAATCGTTCTCTATCCACTCCTGAAATGGAACCTTTACAAAGCACCATTGACTTACCGTCATCCCTCAGAACCTTATTTTTAATCAAATAATCGCGCTGAGAAGTGCTGTCTACTAAGAGCTGCGTATTTAAACTGGCTATCCTTTTATCTATTAATTTAAGAACGTATCGCTTTACACCCGTATCTGTTGCCCATACCTGACCCGTAAACGTATGCAAACGACATCTTACCCCACAAAATCGAGCGGCTATCGCACTCAACAATCCTGCTTTTGGCGTAAAGGAATGAACCAGCGAAAACTTTTCTTTTCGTAAAATTCGAATCAATTGGATCAGCGAAATAGCATCTTTTATCGGTGCTATTTCTCGCGTCATTCGAAGATTAACCCTAATCGCATTATTCAACAGGCGAGGCATTCCTGACTCTATCTGCGTTATCACAAAAACATCGTATCTTTCACTCAATGCTTTAATTTGTGAGACCAAAAACGCATTCACTGACATTTCTGTTGCTGCTATGATTGCTATTTTTTTTTTCATATTTTTTGACTGTAATCCGCCAGAGATTTCGTTAGCTCACGTTGAAATACAAACCCTAACTCTTCTTGTATTTTTTCTGAATCAAAAAAAACACCTCCTGTTAGCGCATCTACTTGGCCTCTGGTTAGCGGAAAACCCGGAATACGGCTAAAAAACCACGTTAGTGCTCTCAACAAACCCTCTGGAAAGTAATACCGTGGAGCTGTTACACCACAACTTGCCGCGAAGGCTTCTATCATTTTTTTTGTCTGCGTTGTTTGTGATAAATTGTAAACTTGGCACAATGCTTTTTCTTGGGTTGCGCACGCTATCAATGCATTAACAACGTCGTCGACAAAAACATAATTAACGATAGATTCTTTTTTCCCAACATGGACAAATAGTTTCTTTTTAATCAGCTTAATCAACCTCGCCAATGACTCGCTTTTCATCCCAACACCAAATACATTAGACGGTCTCAAAATCACATAATCCAAATTATTTTTTTGTGCAAAAAAAATTAAATTCGAATCCGCCTCTGCTTTTGTTTTTTCATAGAATCCAATCGGGTCTATTTCCGTTTTTTCATCCACATGACCTGTTTTTATTTTTTTATACACCCCGACACTACTTAACTGAACCCACCGTCCTATTTTTCCTTTTGCAGCACATAACAAACGCATCATGCCCTCAACATGGAGAGCGTGCATCATTGCTTCGTTCTTCAATTCTGCTGCACAATGGTAAAGAACATCTGCGTTTTGAACAAATCGATCCAAATCTGAATGCCGCAAATCGCCCTCTATGTATTCAATCCGGTTATCGCATACGTTCTTCTTTCTCGTTAACACGCGAACTTGATCCCCGCGTGATATATGCGCATCGGTCAGATGCTTTCCTATGAAGCCTGTCCCACCTGTGATTGCTATTTGCATACGGCTGAATGCATCTTATTCCAAAAAAAAACAGGAAGCAGCGATAAGGCATAAAGAAAGAAATAAACGAGACTGGCGCATCTCACTCTGCGGAGCTCATCTCTCGCTCGACTCTTGTCTCCCAAATTATAATAATACCTCGCTTTATAGTAAGCAATTTTTGCCCTACCACGCTTAACTGATTTAGGATGTGTCACGGCTAACTCTGGTATTTTTTTCAATACGGCTTCTATCGTTTCTTCATGCTCCACCCACCATCGATCTATCTTTTTATGCGTTAATGAGTCTTTTCGTCGTCGACAATTTACCCAACAATCCTCTACCGCAATAATTCCGTAATCACAAGCAATCCGCATAAATAACTCGAAATCTGGCGAGAATTCTCTAGTTTCATCCATGTAACAATAAGCCTTATCATAACGCAACATAACCGTTTGCATATTAATGTCATACTTTTCAAATAACGAAGGGATCAAAAATCCCTCTCTCTGCTTGGGTTTTAACTTTCCGATTCGATTACCCTGCTCGTCCATAAAGTAGACTCCACTGTAACAAAGCGCCGCATGGCTATTTTTTTCGAGTAAACTGACCTGAGTTTTTACTTTATTTTCTAACCAAGAATCATCTGTATCTAAAAAGCTCAGGTATTTACCTCGAACTTTTTTTAATGCAAAATTTCTAGCTTCGCCCAATTCAATGGTTTTTTCGGTCCGAAAATATTTTAATCGATCATCGTAGCTTTTAGCAATTTTCTCGCTGCTATCTATTGAGCAATTATCCACAAAAATAATTTCCCAATTTGAATAACTTTGCTGATAAATTGAATCCATTGCTTCACGTAAGTATTTTTCACCATTGTAACAATTCATGATAATACTGACTAAAGGACGGCTCATTTGCTCACTCTTTCTAGCCAAGGCATACGCCCTTCTTCACACAAGGCTTCCAGATACTGCTTATCTCTTAGCGTATCCATACACTGCCAAAAATCCGGATGCTTGTAGGCCATGAGTTGTTGGTCGCCAACTAATTTTTCCATGGGTGTTTTTTCTAAGATGGTTTGATCCCCCTCTAAATAGTCAAATATTTCTGGCTCAAATACAAAAAATCCGCCATTGATCCAACCACTATCTGTCTGTGATTTTTCATTAAATGAAATCACAGCATCGTTACTAAATGTCATAGAGCCGAAACGTGCAGGTGGTCGAACAGCGGTAACCGTTGCTAATTTTCCATGCGAGCGATGAAAGGCAACCAACGCTTCAATATCTAGATTAGCGACACCATCCCCATACGTCATCATAAATGTTCCTGTCGGACGAACGTCTTTTTCCAGCCGCTTCAAGCGCCCCCCCGTCAGAGAATCTTTCCCCGTATCGAGCATCGTAACTATCCAGTCTTCAACTACTTTTTTCTTTAACTCTATTTTTCCTGTTTTCAAATTAATGCGTAATTCTTCTCCCATCAAATGATACGTTGTGAAATATTCTTTAATATATTCTGATTTATACCCCATCGCTAAGACAAAATCGTTAAATCCATACAAACTATACGATTTCATAATGTGCCAAATAATAGGTTTCCCTCCTACCAAAACCATCGGTTTTGGCCGAACAGAGGTTTCCTCTGCTAAGCGAGTACCTAAACCCCCACATAATATAACAACTTTCATGTCTCGCCTTTCCTATTTTTTTTAAAATACGCAATGGTCTTTTCCAGACCGTCAGCTAACGATACGGTTGGTTCCCAACCTAATACTTGTTTTGCCTTCGATATATCCGCATACAACGACATGTTTTCACCGGAGCGATAAGGCACCGATCCAAACTGAGGCTCACCGCAATTGATCCTGGCTTTCACTTTTTTTATCATGGATGCAATGGAAACCGGCTGGCCCGATGCAATATTAATAACCTCACCCTGCGCTTCTCTATTCATCGCTGCCCTAATCAGCGCATCTATCACATCATCCATATAACAAAAATCACGTAACTGCTCGCCCTTCGAAACCGGAAAAGAAGCCCCCCGCAAACAGCCTTCTATCACTTGCGGTAAAAAACGCTGTTTATTTTGACCCGGGCCATAAACTAAAAAAAGCCTCAACACTGTTCCTGGAAAACACTCCTGCTTGGCGAGCATTTGAATCAATTGCGTTGCTGCAAGTTTGGCTGCTGAATAACTTGAACTGGGCCTCTCTCGCATTGTTTCGA
Source organism: Coxiellaceae bacterium (assembly GCA_044359385.1). Taxonomy (GTDB): domain Bacteria; phylum Pseudomonadota; class Gammaproteobacteria; order JAJRRL01; family JAJRRL01; genus JBIKMG01. The sequence goes on along the minus strand of JBIKMG010000011.1, from coordinate 21,186 downwards.
CTTGCGGGGCAGGAAGATCACCGTACTCATCACTAGAGCCCACTTGAATAAAGCCTTTTAACTGGTTTTTATCTAGGGCCATTATTAAATTCAGCAATCCCACATAATGAGCGTCAATGACTTTCCGTCCACCGCTCCAAAATAGGCTATGGTCGACAAAACCAGACAAATTAAATACATAATCAAATCTCAAATCCGACTCTACTTTATTCGCTAGATCTACTTTTATATGCGTAACACCTTTAATACTAGACAATGAGGATAATCCTAAACTCGTTGTTTTTGCACCTATTGCCATCAATTTCTTGACTAAATGTTTCCCTATAAATCCACTTCCACCGGCAACCAAGCACTGCATTCCCTTCATTTTATTCTCCACCGGATATAGAAAGAATTTCGCTGGTTATGTACGTATTTTTTGTACATAAAAATAAAACAAATTCACTGACCTCATCTGCTTGTGAAAAACGTTTTAATGGAATCATGTTTTTTCTGCTTTCCTCATCTTTCTGCAAAGATCTGAAGAAATTGGTATCCATAACACCTGGTCGCACCATATTAACCAATACGTTATAGGGCGCCCCTTCACGTGCTAAACTTTTTGTTGCAGCCTCTAAACCACCTTTACTAACCGAGTAAAAAATAGAATCCATATTAGATCCATATTTTGCTCCTATCGATCCCACATTAACAATATGTCCAAATTTTTTTGTTTTCATTTTTTGAATAATTTTTTTTGCTAATAAAACTGGGGTAATTGTATTAATCATAAAAACATCTTTAATAGCACTCATGTTTCCTTTAGAGCAATCATGAATTCCTGCGTTGTTTACCAAAGCGGAGAAGTCATAGTCAGCAATCTTTTCCAAAAATTGATCCCATGACTCAGCGTTTAAAAAATTACAATATATCGGTATTAACCGCTGATTTTTTTTAAATTTTTTAAACTCGTCTGACTCTTCAAAATAATGAGCGACTACTGTCCACCCTTCTATTAAAAAACGCTGGGTCAATGAAAGGCCTAATCCAGTACCTGATCCTGTAATTAAGATGCACTTAGACATTTTTCTGACACACAGCCTGTCGTATTTTATCTACTATCAACTCAAACTTATTTTTTGTTGTAGATGAGAAACGAGCATAGTCTTCCAGCAACGGATCAGAAAAGCGGTCACGATAAGAAACTGAATCGTTAATTGCTTCATGTATTCGATCTCGATCAGAACCAAATGCAATCAAAGAAAAATTTCCATGCGCTTCCATTACTTCATATCCCAATTCAGTCATGGATTTTTCAAAATACGCTTTGCCCACATTTAGACGCGCAACAGATTCAAGCATTTCTTTACTATTTTGTGCAGCAACCAACGCACACATCATACTCAAATACCCAATTTCATACATCGGTTTTATTTTTGTCAATCGGTCGATTATTTCTCGGTTAGAAATTGCATATCCTACTCTAGCGCCTGCTAAACCCCAAGCTTTTGAAAAGGTTCTTATCACTATCAAGTTTGAATACCGATTTATCAAGTTTACACAACTTTCGTTGTGAAAAGGATAATATGCTTCATCAATGGCAACACAAGTATTAACATTCAACGCAACTTTCAAAATAAGCTCTATCTCTTCTTGAGACAAAACACTTCCTGTCGGACTATCTGGATTGGCCAAAAAGAAAACCTGTGGTTTCTGCGATTTAATTTTTTCTACAATACTCATGACATCTAAAGAAAATTTTTTTCCTTTTTTCACATAACGAATAATTATGTTCTGATAATTGAAAATACTTGAATATACTTCATACATGGCGAAAGTTGGACTGGGGTATATGGCTAGGGCTTTTTCTTTGCTGAAAGCCTCATAAATATGACGAATAATGCCGTCAGCTCCCGCAGAGAAAATAAGTTGATCACGGTGAACCCCATCTATTTCTGCAACCTGGGCATACAAAGAACTCATGTCTGGGTATTCCACTAACCAAGAAACACTTATTCGTTCCCTAACCCTTCTAAGTAAGGAATTAGTATAAGCCTCATCTCTATTTTCATTTTTGTGCAACTTCAATCGAGTATCGACAGATTGTGAGTCCGAGTAGGATTTAGGTCGGTTTATTTTATACTTTTCATCTAATAACATTTTCTCTCCTCAACAGAGTTATAAAATCTGGCAATATTTTCTTTTTTGACAGGGACTATAAAATCATCAATGACGGAGCCAACCCCAAATATTGTCTTTTTACACTCAAAAATCAGCTTTATCAGATCATCATGATCATAAATTATTTGGTACCTACCGCTGAAATAATCGACTGAAGCCAGTGAACTGCGCGTAAAATAAATTTTTGACTGCAAAACAACTGTATAACAGCCCGACAAGACGGCCTCAACACCCGCAGAACCGCAACCAGCTACAACTATATCAGATTTCGATAGGTTTTCAGCTAAACAATCTTCATTGCTTGAAAAGATTTGATATTTTTTCAATTTTATCGGCCTAGCAGGGTGAGAACGAACACACCATTCAATATCAAACCCAAACGGGTGACTTATAATTCTATCAAATAAAGCAAGGTATTGTAAGATTTCATCTCGGTTATTACTCAATAGAAATAGAATTCGAAATTTAGTTGTTTTTTTTTTATCAAGAGAATAGGTCAAACGAAACCCGGGAGCACAGATAACCGGAACTTGAGCTGAAAATTTCTTCGCATTCTCCACCAAATATGAACTACACACCGCCAGTACATCAGGTAAAACTCTATTTTTTTTTTCGTCAAACGTTGGATAGGTGGATAGGAAATACGGGGATTCAATGAATCCTTGGTATCCTATTTTCTCAACCCCCGGGTAATGTTTATTTAACGCGAGCATCATTAACTTATCCAGTGGCTGCCCCTCTACCCAAACTATCCACTTAGAAAAATTTATTCCCTTTTTTTTCATTCCTTCTATTGAAAAATAATTTACTATCGCTAGAAATCGGTGATGCGAAAATACTTGCGACGTCCAGTAGTCATTTAACAATCCACTAAAATCATACCCATCCACATAAGCCTCAGATAAGGTTTGCCGTCTGCCCCTTAAAAAACATTTGAATATTTTAAAAACACTTTTCAGCGATAAGAATTCCTCCGAAAAGAAAAAAAGAAACTCTTTGTCTGTGACCATTTTAAACATGGTTTTCCAGGACGAAAGAAGGCTTGCTGAAGACAGCGTTGGAAAATAAGCTACCTTATCTTGCGTATGCGTTTTTATGTAATTGACTAGCCCGGGGAAATATCGATCCTCAAACCGTCCACTTTTATAACTACTGTCTATCGCGTACAACTTAATTCCCGCTACTTTTATCTTGTATCTCTTTTTCCTGTACCTCAATGGCAAACACATTACATAATTAAATCCGAAAATAACAGAGCAGAACGCTATTTTTTTTATACTACCGAACAATTGTATTTTTTTTAGCTTACGACAGTGAATCGTCAAGAAATGATTATGTTTTTGACAGGCTTGAAGCACACATTTTTTTTGCCATGGGTACTCTACAACGACTTCATCATACTGTTTAATATTTCGCTCCAATAAAAAAAACAGTCCCATATAATCTAATGGCGACCCTTCTACTGTCACCCTCGAGGCTAAATAAGAGCTCCACCACTGAATATCAGAAATCCCACTGGGCCTGACTGATTCAATCAATGCATTGTATTTCTCAATGATTTCAGGGCCCATCGATTCAAGAGAAGAGGCTTCCGCTCTTGATAACCTTCGATCAGCTGTGAACTTAAATCTTCGCATAACTTAAAAATGAAGCGCTAGCTTTTCTCTTGAAAAAATATAATTGTAAATTGAGGCGTAGCTCTCTTGGTCGAAAATAGGGGCATGATACTTACTGACTAATACAAACCCCAAACCAAGTAAGATAGCCACAATCTTCTTATCCGAATCTCTCTTCTCATTTACCTCTATTAATACAGATCGGGTACCTTGTTGCGCCAAGGTCTTCATGGCACCTTCGACAACTTTCTCCTCTATTCCGTCTACATCAATTTTAATATGCATTGGACTTGGCAAATGATACTTTTCTATTAAAGAATCCAGTGAGTAAGCTAATGACGGCTGCTGGTATCCTGATGTTGCCGAATGACCATTATAATCTTTTTCTTCTCCAAAATTATGGAGAGCTTGACCCGTTCCAAACTGAGACAAATACAATATGTCTAATTTATTTTCGTTAGAGCAAGCGATACAGTACGCATGAACTTTTTTTCCTAACCCATTAGCATAGATATTTTTATTTAACTCGGCATAATTTTGTGATTCTGGTTCAAAAGAAACAGTTTTAACTCCTTTTATTCCAGCATACAAAGAATAAAGTCCCACATTCGCACCAATATCATAGAAAACATCTTCTTTTCTAAAGCTATCTATCCAAGCCAATGTATCTGGCTCTTTATCGAAAAAAGATTTTGCTCTGTGGTATAGCAATGGGTTACTCACATTTAAAACCATACTTCCATATTTTGTCTGAATTTTTCTAGTTGGCACTGACCTAACTAATATCTCTGCATTTAGTCTCGAAGAGAATGACAATAACTTACCGACTGGATATATCATTTTTTCAAAAATCGTTTTTTAATGGCGACTGACATACTCCTCTAACTGCGTTAAATCTTCCAATACGTGTGAGCAGGTATTTTTCAGATTAGGGTCGTTTCCCACACCAATGAAGTCAATCCCGTTATCCCATGCGGCATCAAAATCAGTTTTTGCATCACCGACCATCAAAACCTCCGAAAGATTGCTGCTAGATTCACTGATTATTTCTTTCACATTATTTTTTTTACTGCTTGGGCTTCCTTTGATTAATTTAAAATAATGGCTCATTATTCTTTTTTCCATGATCTCCAGCAACTCATTTGTCGGGGTAGCTGAGGCTACATGTAAATTTAATTGCTGCCAATTATTGGTTAAAAATTCTCTGGCGCCTCTAATCCATGGCGCATTAACAACCATCTGGGTTACTATCGCAGAAAACCGATTACACATAGACTGAAGCACATCAGGCTCTAACTCTTTATTGAAAAAAGCCTTTGAAAAATGCTTGAATTTTTCGCTTCTTGTCACCCCACCATTCGCTTTATGATATCGATAAACCTCTTGTATTATCTCTGCTCCATATTGTTCGTACATCTTACAAAATGCATCTCCTTTGATATCCACCGAATCCACCAATACACCATCAAAATCAAAGATTATCGTTTTATATTTAAATGGGGGCACTAAGTAATTGCCTCTTGTTCTTCATATATCCACGTTATGGTATCTAATAATCCTTGACCTAAATCAATCGTTTGACGAGGAATCATCTTCTCACCAATCGAGGGCTGATATTTATACGGCGTCATATCGTAATGCCCCGAATTCTTTTTGTTTTCAAATGAAATCGTAACTGGGCTTGGCATCATTTCACTAATCATCATAAACAATTGCTCCACACCCAGTCTTTCTTGGCCGGTTAAAACCATATTTTTATTTCTATACTCCGGTTTTAAGATCTCAACCGATTGTTTTGCTGCATCTAAAACATGGATATATTCTCTAACTGCGTGTCTGCTCCCACCATACTGTATTGATCCCGTTGTAATTGATTTTTTTAAGTAGCTATAAATGCTATTTTTCTCATTTGTTCGCCTGCCATACAGTGATCCATAACGAAGGATCGTGTACTCCAATCCGGTTGCTTCGTAGTAAGCTTCTGTCATCTTTTCTGCCGCTTGTTTACTCACACGATAAAAGGATCCAGATGCTGAGTACACATAAACTGTACTAGCTAATATAAAACGCTTTGCGCCAATGCGCTGTGCAACATCCAATGCGTATGTGTTACCCAGTATATTTATTTTTGTTGTCTGGATCGGATCTTCTTGTGCATCACCGATGTCCGCTATTGCGGAAAAATTGTAGATGTAGTCACAACCCTTTGCTGCATCGTAGAGTTGATCGGTATCCAAAATATTTCCCTCGATCATCACTTGATTCGATCTCAAGTAGGGAGACTTTACTCTGTCAAATATCACAACGGAATATCCTGCTTCAGAGAGCTGATCCGCAACGTGGCTGCCCAAAAATCCACTGCCACCTAAAACCAGTACTCGCCGATTATCTGCCATGAATAACTCCTGCGTTTTTGAGCCCCTGAATTAAATTTTGTAACGCCTCTTTCTCCATTTGCACTCGAGCCTCTTTTGCAAAAGAACCCACATGTGGCGTTAACAACACATTTGGCAGATTTCTCAGCTTTCCTTGGTATGGTTCTTCTTGAAAGACATCTAATGCCGCAAACGATTGCTCATTTTCGATGAGAAACTGTTCTAGATCTACCTCATTAATCAATTCTCCTCGAGCTGTATTCACCAATAAAACATTTTTTTTCATTTTTCGCAGTCGTGCTGTATTAATCATATGCGCACTTCTATCTGTCATCGACAGATGCAGCGTGATGATATCTGACTCACTCACTAACTGATCCAAATCGCTCACATATTCGACCGATGTTTTTTCCACTTGCTTCGTATCGTAATATTTAATTTGAACATCAAATACCGATAAAAAATGAGCGACTCGCTGCCCAATTCTCCCAAAACCAATAATCCCAACTGTTTTTCCAGATAATAATCCCCCGATTTTTCGAGACCAATTTCCAGAAACCATTGCCTGATGCTGTTCGTTTATCTTTCTAAGTGCAGATAATATCAGGGCAATCGTCAGTTCAGCGACTGCTTGCGTAGGCGCATCTGGGGTGACGAATACTTCAACTCGCTTCTTTTCAGCCTGTTCTTTATCGATGTTATCACTACCTATCCCACAGCGAGAAATCACTTTTAATGCCGACGCTTTGTTAATCATATCGCCCGTTATTTTTTCTAAACCCGATATAATTCCAACCACTTTTTTTGTCAGTAGCAATGACAACTCTTCGCTGCTCAATCTTCTGTTGTACGGATTAAACTGACACTCTATGCCATAGCTTTTCAATAGAGCAAGCTCAGGATGTTCTTCAGAAAACGAAGCCGTACAAATTAACACTTTACTCATGCACCTATCTCATCTTTGCACTTAATTCCTTTTACTAAATTACGTGCTGATCGCTCGCAAACCAAATGCTCCACATGTTCACTCGCATTAGTATTATGTGGGCTAAAAAATACATTTTTGAGTTTTCTAAGCGGATTGTCCTGAGGCAGTGGCTCAACTTCATAGACATCTAGAAATGCCCCCGCTATTTGATTATTCTCTAATGCCTTTACCAAAGCACTTTCTTGAATTAATTTTCCACGAGCCGTATTAATCACATAAGCCGTTGGCTTCATTTGCGCGAATTGCTCGCTCGACAAAATATAGTGAGAAGTCGAATTGTAGTCGCAGTTTACAGATACAAAATCAGCTTGCTTCAACAGAGTGGATAGCTCCACTTGTGTAATATTTGGGGATTCAAATCTGGAGACATCTTTTCTATCCGTATCCACAATAAAGACTTTCATACCAAAAGCCAATGCTTTTTTGGCCAAGCACGATCCAATCGCCCCACCGCCAATAATACCCAACGTTCGCTCATTCAAACAAAACCCTGGCAGCTTCGCCCAATTACCTGAGCGAACCATTTCATTTTTTTCATTGAGTTTTCGGCATTGCATTATAATGTAGCCCATCACAGAATCTGATACAGGATTCGAGAAGACGTCTTTTACGCGTGAAACATCTATTCCCTTCCTGCGTGCATAATCGCAATCTATTGAATCGACCCCTGTTCCCCACTTTGAAATCGCTTTCAAATCAGGACAAGCGTCTATCACATTTGAACTTAGTTGGTCATCACCGCATAAGATACCATCTATGCCTTGCAAACAAGACTTCAGTTGTTCTTCATTCAAGCTTTCTTTAAAATCAAATTGAGGCGTTAAAATTTCAATGCCTGCTTCTTCAAAAATTTCCCGATGCTTTTCCAAATGCTTTAACATAATAGGTGCGCTAATTAGTATTTTCATTCCACCGTTTCCTTCTGATTGTATTGTTTTTTTATTTTATCTCGCTTCATTTCATTTCGAACTTCTTCCAAATCCTCTGCGCTATCGACACTGATTTTTGCTTGATCAATAACCACCGCTTGGATATCAATTCCATTTTCAATTATTCTCAAAAAATGATTGTCCTCTATTAATTCCAACGGCGTTGCTTTCCATACCAAATATTTTTGTAAAACCGACTTCTGGAAAGGAACAATAAATGACATTTTCCACATGGGCTTTTCTTCTTGCCCAAAAAAACAAGGGATATCATGACGAGAGGCGTAGAGTATTTTTCCTTTTTCGTCAAAAACAGCTTTAATATCGCCTAAGCTATTCTTTTTAGTGAATTGCGTCACACCCATCGCAACCAAAGGAGGGTTATCCCCAAACATAGGTTCAAGCACTTGATCAATATGATCTGGGTAAACCAAGGGCTCATCCCCTTGAACATTCACAACGATATCTGCATCTATCGATTGAGAAGCCTCTGCTGCTCGCTCTGAGCTATTGGTGTGGCAAGAATCTGTCATGATCACAGGGATGCCATAATGATCGCCCACCGCTTTTATCTCTTGGCTATCAGTTGCCAAATAAACAACATCCACACGTTTAGCTAACGCAGCACGCTTGCACGTATGAATAACCATTGGAATCCCATCAATATCGACCAGTGCTTTTCTAGGTAATCGCTTTGAGTTTAATCGCGCCGATACAATAACCGCTGTTTTCATTTTCTCTCCTACAATGTCACGGTGCTAAATACTTCTTTCACTGCTTCAATCAAACGCATGCCAATTTCTTTCGTTTCACTTAACGTAAAATTTTCATTAAATGGAATTAAGAACGAGCGGGACAATAGATCTTCAGCCATTGGACACAGACCCTCTGGATAACTTCGATTACTATAAAGATGCGCTTTTCCCAACACTTTGGGATGTTTTAATGCTTCTACACATTGATACAGTGTCGATGGATTTGCATAACCATACGCACACTGTACCCCGAATTTTTCATCCAATAACTTAACCAGCGCATCTCTCTTTCCTTTGGATTCTACATAAAGCGGAAAAGAATAATAGGCATGCATCGCTTTTTTACATACCGCTTGCGTCTTTATAGTTTGCGAATACGGCGCCAATATTTCGTACAATAACCGGGCTCGTTCTCTTTTTTTATTCACCAAATCATCGAGTCTTTTAATTTGAGGTCGCAAAACCGCCGCTTGTAGTGCGCTAAATCGAACATTGGGCGCTAAAAACTCATAAATTCGCTCGTTCAGAGGCCTTTCCCGTTGCCAAGCTTTATCTACGCCAATGAATGCACGTCTTGCCAATTCCTGATCGTTGGTGACGATGACTCCGCCTTCACCACACGTTATTTGCTTACTTTGCTGAAAGCTACCATAAGAAATATCACCAAACCCACCCATTTTCTTATTATCCCATAAAGCACCGTGAGCTTGTGAAAAATCTTCCAATAATTTCAAATCATACTTATTACATAACGCTCTTAACGAATCTAAATGGCACGGACTTCCCGCCAAATGAACAGCAATAACCGCTTTTGTTTTATCCGTGATACATTTTTCAACTGTTTGAGCGCTAATGTTATAAGTCTCTGTTTCCACGTCTGCAAACACAGGTATTAAGTTCTCATAAATAACGGGAATAACAATGCCAATATCTGCAACTGAGGTCATAATAATTTCACTACCCACTGGAAAATCAAGGGCAACCAATGCTCCCTGTAATGCGGCGGTTCCTGATGTGCACGTAATTGCGTGCGCGACTTGATAGTACGCAGCTAACTCTTTCTCAACTTTGATTGTTAATTCGCTCGTATAGCGAGAAAAATTTCCCGACTTGGCGACCTCAATTAAGTCAGATAACTCATGCTCGCCTAGTGGCTTTGGATACTGTAAACTAAATTCATATCTTTTCATGCGAACTCCTATTGTGTTAAAAATTTTCCGCCTGTTATTTCAAGGGTGGTTCCTGTGATATACGATGCTTGGGAAGAACATAAAAAGGCAACACCCTGAGCGACGTCTTCACACGACCCGAAACGTTTTAGCGCAATGGGCTTTAATAATTCTTCTTTATTGAGCTGAACATAATCTCGAGTCATATCCGTTTCGATCACCCCTGGAATAACACAGTTAACTCGAATTCCATCAACCGCCAGTTCCGCCGCTGATGAGCGCGTAAACGTTGTTATCGCAGCTTTTAGACAGGAATAAATGCTGGCTTCTGGCCGTGGCTTTAAGCCGGCATAGGAACCCATGTTAATAATACTTCCACCCTTTTTCATCGCAAGTGCCGCGTACTTTGTTCCCAAAATTGTTGTCATCCAATTATTCTCAAGAGACCTCTTGATGTTTTCAGTCTCCAACTCTTTAACCCAGCAGGTATCAAAACTGCCTGCGTTGTTAATATAACCACTTAAATCACCAAACCGCTCACAAGTATACGCAATCAAATTTTTGATATTATCTTCTTTTGAAAGATCTGTCGCTAACACAGCCAACCGATCCGAGTCCATTGCTTGTTGTGCTGATAATAAAACATCTTTTCTGCGAGCCGATATCACAACATGAGCACCACATTTTATCAGCAACTCGGCAATTGCTCGACCAATCCCAGTTCCGCCTCCTGTTACGATGAAATTTTGTTTTGAAAAATCGTACATACTACATCGGTGTCGTAAATTGGCCGCCATCAATGCGGATCACTTGCCCACTGATGTAATCTGATGCCGGCGATAATAAAAACTCAACGACAGACGAAACGTATTTTGGATCCGCTGGTTTTTTCAGAAAAGATGCATCCGTGGCAAAAATCTTTTCTTTATCTACCTGACTTCGACTTTCCATCGTTGCCATAAAACGCCCCGTCAATGTAGCACCTGGAGCAATACAATTAACGTTAACATCATAATCTCTCAACTCCGTTGCCACACATCGTGTTAAATGCAATACAGCAGATTTAGAAATCGCATAAGCAGTTTCTTTTTCCACGCCATAACCTGCTGAAATTGATGTGGTTGTCACGATTTTTCCCGTCTTTTTTTCTTTAAAGTGTGGAATAATTGCTCGAAGTGTATTAAAACAAGTTAAATAATTTCTGTCGAAAATCTCATCGTGATTTTCTTGTGATATTTCTATCGTATTTTTAAGTGCTTTACCGCCTGAGGCTCTGGAATCACGACCAATTACATCACCTCCCACGTTAGAAACCACACCATCAACACCGTTAAAATCGCTGATTATATTATGAAAAATTTGATACGTGACTTCTGGATTTGTCAAATCACAACCATAAAACTCAACTCGCACTCCTTTAGATCGCAATTTATCCAGAAGATTTTCCATTGAGTCGGATTCTTGGTAAACAGCGCCTGCGTCACGGCTAATATCCACTAGTGCTAAATGGTAGCCTTTTCCCGCTAGAAAATTCGCGTGAGACAAGCCTAATCCCCGGGTTCCACCAGTGATTATTATTTTTTTCATTTAGTTTGATCTTCTTTTATTAATTTTTTGTTGTCCGTGATTGATTTGATTACTATTTTTCCAGCAGCAACTGTGACATTTTTACCAATACTTATACCATTAGATATAACAGAGCCCACACCAACAAACGTATTTCTTTTTATCTTCACATCTCCGCAGATTGTGACACGTGGAGCCAAATGACAGTGGTCTCCAATACAGCAATCATGATCAACAGAAGCTGCTGTATTAATAATGCAATTTCTCCCAATACGACTTCCACTCTGGATAATTGCTCCTGCCATAATTTGAGCACCTTCCCCAACGTGAACATCCTTGCTGATAATTACAGACGAATGGATAATTGTGCTAAATGTATAACCCTCTCTTCTGAATTTATTAAATACCTGGCGTCGAGCTGGTCTACCTGGCAAAAAACCAATACCATTAACTAATTCAATTTCGCTTGGCTTGTATTTATAGATGAAATCATTATCGCCTAGAACAGAAAATCCTAACACCTGGTCAGAACTTTCATTTAGTGAAGTCATTCCTAAAACAAATAGGCCTAGGTTTAAGCACGTATCTATACATACTTTTGCATGTCCTCCAGACCCTATCACTATAACCGGTTTTTTTTTCAATTGACTCTATTTTTCTCTCGTAGGCAAGCGCGAAATAGATAGGTGTTGAGTAGATGATCAATTATCATATGCGCATCCTCTACCGGCCCATACTCGCCTTTTTCTGCTTCAACATGAATGCAGCCTTGAGAAATTCTCTTTAGCTCACCACCATCAAACCCTGTCAGTGAAAAAGTAATACTGCCCAATTCGTTAGCGTAGTTAATCGCTTTAACTACGTTAGGTGAATTGCCTGAAGCAGAAATAGCAACTACCATATCTTGAGATTGTCGTAATGCTTTTAATTGCAAGTAGAAAATATTTTCATACGAATAATCGTTTCCAATAGCTGTTATCACGGCCACATTGTCGCACAAACTAACAGCTGAATATGGGTTATAAAAATTTCGTGTTCCTATCGAAAGATCATTCGCAAAATGGCTGGCTGTCGAAGCACTACCGCCATTCCCTATAAAATATATCTTTGCTTTTCGATCTCTAGTTGCGTTCAGTTGATTTACAAATCTTGTAATCGATTCACCATCTATTTTCTTTGAAATTTTATACAGGTAATTAAAGTATTTTTCTGAGTACTCTACAAGAGAATCACTTATCGAAAACATCATGTCTAAATTATTCATTTTATTCCTAAAAACTTAAGCAGCTACAACTTTTATAAGCTGATTTTTCCAGATTTTATCGGCTTTTTTTTGTTTAAGCGCAAATTTTTTACAAAAAATATTTTTTACTTCTTGCACTTCTTCACTGCCCCACCACTGACTTATATTTTTTTCTACATTATCAATATGCTCTGCAGCTAGCAAAGGATCGTAATGCAAAATTTTGACTTTTTCCAGTAAATCAAAATAGGGTTTTGCTTCATCACAGTGAATGTAAGTAGATTTATCCCAAAAACAAATAGTTGGAATATTCATCGAAAATGTTTGAAGCATGCAAGTAGAATTGTAAGAAACCAAACAAAGCTTAGTTTTCTCAAGTAATTTATACAAATTTTCTGTTACATCACTAATCATGATCCTAACGTGACCATTTTTTTTGAGATAATTTGAAGATGTTGACTTCAAGCCTCCATGAGTCCTAAATAATAAAGACGCCTCAAGACGCTTTGGAAGATTATTTAACAACGCGCTCATAAAATTAAGATATTTTTCATACTGAGCTCCAGCTTGAATATCTGCAACATTGTAGCTATAAACCCGTTCATGCATTCCTAAAATGCAAATGCATTGTGCGTTTTTTTTACGCTTATTCTTTTCTGAAAGAGATAACGCCGGCATCGGTATTGCTTTTTTACCACTCCAACCCCAGCTATAGAAAACATCAGCACTTTTTATTTCTTCTTCCTCAATGATATTTACTCTTTCTGTGCCATAAAATCCTCCATGTTGCATTAAGCAATACTTGGCATCTTTAGCTATCTGATCAGCAGCATATATTTTAAACACCTCATTAGATAGATGCGATGTGGACGTCAACAACCCGTTTATTTTTTTTGGGTAAAGCTTACACCCCATTTCTTGTAAAAAAAAGAAACCTTCGAGGTATGCTTTTGGCATTATTTTCAACAACACATCATAGCATAAACTAAGGAAAAGGTCTTCAGTCTTACTTCTATACAATTTTTTTCGCAAAGAGCTATTTACACTTAGCTCAGATAAAAAATTTGAGCAGCTTGCTTTGTCTGCCATTGACTGAATGTACGGGAGCTGTTTTAATTTTACTAAAATTTTTAGCCCCGTCATAACTGAAAATCGCGTATTTTCAAACAACCATTTTTTATTTTTCTTTTTTAAAAACGTAGATACAGGAAAAATAATTTTAAAAATTTTATACTTCCAATCACGTCTTTTGGTAATAGATGACTTTTCAATCGACAAAGTAAACGAGGGCGCTTTTAGGATCTCTATATTTGGACAACATGATTCTATGATGTGAGCACATATAATCGAATTTAATACGTGACAAGATGTTAGCTGTATGCAGGCTTCACTAAAATCAGGAGGTGTTATGTCTATCTCCTTAAAATTTACAGGAACTTTTACATAGTATTTTTCGCAACTGGAGTCTACATTAATCAAACTTAAATACCTTTCGTATAAAACCTCAAGCGCTCTGGTAAGCCAAGGACTCAATACTGCTCGCCATGATTTAAGTGGCCAATTAACTTGATGAATTTGATTCAATTTTTCGGCATAACATAATAAGAACTTCTCGGGTAATGAGGAACGATAATGATAACTTTCATCAATTTTTGATGGCTTATTCCAGGCATCAGGCAGTATTTTATAACTTATTTCTTCTTCTTTTTCGAAACTCAAATGTGCCACGCACCCTCTGGAAAGGCAGTAAAGCGTATCACGCTTTTCCCACAGGATTTCCCAGCCAGTCGTGATCAATTGTCTCCGCTTACTCATCTTCACACAAATTCCACAACACAGGCTCACCTTTTTTGATTGCACGCTTCGTTTTTTTTCCTATTACCTTATCATAATATTTAGGCTCTAATCCAAAACCGGGGCGAATGCAGCGAACATGCTCAGCAGAGATTATTTTTCCTGCTTCTATATTATTTGAAAAATATAACGATCGACGGAAGGTCTTTGAGCTTTTTTCAATTTCAGCTGACGAGTACGAAACCTTGCCCAATGCCAACCATGCATGCTTCACTTCCCTAACCAACATAGCAAGCTCTTCTTTTTCCATGGAAAAAGCTGAGTCTACACCTCCATCTTTGCGTGAAAGTGTAAAATGCTTTTCAATAAGACAAGCGCCTAATGCGACACTAGCTATCGGAACAGATATCCCAAGGGTATGGTCAGATAAACCAATCGGACAGTTAAACATTTCTGCCATATGAGGAATTGTCTTTAAATTACATGCCTCATATGAAGCTGGATATGCACTGGTGCACTTAAGAAGAGCAAATTGCTCGCACCCGCTCTCTTTGAGGGTATTTACCATTAATTCTAAATCAGAAAGGCTAGCCATTCCTGTCGATACAATAATTGGCTTATGAGTTGATGCTACTTTCTTAATTAATTGAACATCTGTATTCTCAAAAGAAGCTATTTTATAGCAAGGAACATCCAACTCTTCTAAAAAATCAACTGAGGTATTATCGAACGGTGTACTGAAACACAGGATCTCTCTTTCTTTCGCCCGCTGCATAATAGGCTTGTGCCAACTCCAAGGTGTATGAGCTTCAGCATATAACGCATGAAGATGCCTCCCCGCCCACAACGAATTGGGATCATTGATGTAAAAATCTGGTTTATCTACATTAAGTGTCATGGTGTCTGCAGTATAGGTTTGCAGCTTAACCGCATCAGCTCCTGCATCAGCTGCTATATCAACCAAAGCCAATGCTCTTTCTAGCTGACCATTATGGTTGCCTGACATCTCTGCAATAATAAACGGTTTATCGCCTATCACCTTATCTGCTATATTAAATCGATTCATAATTCTATCTCGAAACTAAATTGGTTTAGGCTGCTCAAAGAGTCTGGAAAATATGTTTTTTTAAACCCACATTTCTCAAAGGTTTTTATAGAGGGGATATTATCTTTTAATATGGTGGCGGTTATTTTCTTCACTTTTGGATAATCAAGCAAATAGTTTTCTACCCCTTGCTTAAGAAGTCTAGTCCCGTAGCCCAAACCAATCATATCTGGATTTAGATAAATACTAACTTCTGACTTATGATCATCTATTTTCAAAAAGCTCAGAACTCCAATTTTTTTCTTCTCTTCTGATGCGATATAAACAAATCGGTTTTTTTCTTCCAACGCTTTTTTAAACCAACGCTCATGCTCATTTTTCTGGATTACTTCTTTTTTCAAGCTATTTTCTCTTACCACGTTGCTATTACGCCACTGAAGTATAAGCGACAAATCAGACTCATTAACCGCTCTAATGAACATCACTACAGATAAGCTACCAGATTATCAACGGACGCATTTTTTAGTAACTCGAATGCATTCTTGGATAGCCTATTCAAGTAAGCTGTGTCGCTGATAAGATAGAGAATTTCATTTGCCAACTCGTCTGACTCCATATTTAAAACATGGTGATAAAATCCATGCCCATCCTGGGCTACTTTTTCTTGATTAGATGCGCTTACAGCTACGAAAGAAGCCACGCCGAGGCATGCTCTTTCTAAGGCTGTTGATCCAGAAGATCCTATACATAAATCAGAGGCCGTCATTAACTTTGCCATCGAATCAGTTGATGAAATTATTTTGCAATTGGGCAATTTTTTGGCGAATAATTTTGATTTTTCAAAATCTGCATTTTTTTCGCCTAATATAAAAATAAAGCTATAGCTTTCAAACTGTCGATAATGCCCCCATAGCAGGTTCAAGAAAGTCAAACAGTAATGCATGGGGTCCATCCCACCAAAATTAACTAATATATTTTTGACTTTACTAATTTCTTTCGCTCGAGCGGGCTTAAGTAACTGAAACTCATCTCGAAGCAATGCGTAATCTGGCCCTACCAATATTTTACTGGTCACAGGCACTAAACCACGGTACCGCTCTGTCATGTCCTTATAATAATTTTGGTCTAGTAAAATATCGCAATCATGCTTTCTGTTTGCTATATCATCAATGACCATAATTTTCTGAACATAAGGCCTCATAACAGACTCCCACTTCTCATCCAACCCATAGTGGTCAATCACCAGAAGATCCACAGGTGCATACTGCCTTAAAAAGACAGACACTTCTTTAATCTCTTCTGATAATCGCCTGCTATTCAATTGATGGACTTTGTGACCCTTTTCTTTAATCAAGAAAGACATATTTCCCGGCAAATTTTTACAAAGGAACGTAACTGAATGGCCTTTTATTTTAAGTCGATCGGCCAATAACGAACAACGCATTAAATGACCAGATCCGATCTTATAAGATGAGTCCAGTCGCATCACTGTTTTTATCTCAACTCCTCAACTCATAAATCAGTTTGTTATTTTTCAATTCTCGCTTGATATCACTGTAAGAGTATTCTGTATAATAGAAAATACTACCCATTGCTGCTCCTTGAATATTCATTCCTGAAAGCTTTTGGATATCTGATGAAGAGCCACATCCTCCGCTGAGGATGACAGGTACCGCTATTTTTTCTAAACTTAATGCGTGAATCATCTCTATATCATAGCCCGCCATCATACCATCTTGATCAACTGAGTTAACACAGATTTCACCGACTCCATTTTCTTGTAATTCTCGAAAAAAAGATACTATATCCAAGTCCAAAACATCTTCAATTATATGTGAATATATTCGATATTTTTTATCTTTTTTAACAATATCGACATTTGCAACCAAGCATTGAGAACCAAACAAATCACTTGCTTCTTTTATGAGCCTTTTATTTTGAAAACAGGCTGTATTCAAGGAAACTTTATCGCAGCCTGCTTCTAGACAAGCAGCAATCTCATTAACTGACGATATACCGCCCCCATAAATAAGTGGCATAGTAGCACAACGAGAAACTAATTTAACTAGATTTAAATCAACACTTTTTCTTTTTCGCGAAGCCGATATATCTAATATTATTATTTCATCAACATTTCTAATATTGAATACGCTCATCGTTTGCTCAATACTACCAAAGATTCGTTTTGATTGAAACGCGCGGCTTTTTAGCACTTGAAAATCTTCAATCAAAACAACTGGAATTAAACGAAATCTTAAATTCGTTTTAGCATCGATCATTTATTTTATCTCCAGAAAATTCTTCAATATTCTTTGACCCTGTATACTCGATTTTTCTGGATGAAACTGAACACCATAAACAAGCCCAGAATTCACAATGCTGGGTATTTCAACACCATGGAGTGTATTTGAAATAATTCGATCACTCGATTCTGGTTTTACTGCAAAAGAATGGCAAAAATAGAATAGTGCTTTATCTGGGATACCCTCGGTTATCTCTGACTTTTTAAGATGACTAATCTCATTCCAACCCATATGAGGGATTTTAATCTGTTGTGATAACTTTTTTATTTTCTCAACTCCTCCTGGAATCAAGCTCAATCCACGGGTTTTCAAACAAGCTTCTTCGCTGTAATCAAAGAGCAATTGCATGCCTAAGCAAATACCTAGTAAGGGTTTCCCTTGGCTTTTAAACTCATGAACAGCATCTGCAATTCCTGATTGCTCTAAATAAGAAATCCCTTGTTGAAAGTTCCCGACTCCTGGAATAATCGCATGGGTACATCGATGCATTTCTTCTGGTTCTAAAACAAAGACAGCACTATAGCCTAACTGACTCACAGCACTCATAACGGAGTGTCCATTACAAATTTTTGTATTTATAATTCCTACTAGCATACTTCAACCATTCTACATTCAAACACTCAAGGTGTTAACCTATCTTGTAAAGACTCATACCACACATCATTTAAAATTAAATTTCCATCCCACATTCTAATGAACGAGCCGTTGTCGTTTTTTTTAAATAGGAGTGGGTTTGCGTATCTATCGACTATCTTATAAAAATAATTCTCGCTTATTTTCAAAAACCCCAAAAATTCGTTGAAATATTTTCTTGGCAACCTCCAGTCGTGCTCGACAATGCACTCTATTGCTTGCTTCTTCGTCATCCTGCCCTGTCGTATTTCATAGGCAGCATGATCAGTTGCACGAGCATATCCATATTTAACAAACTTCATATATTGATGTATGGGCATAAACCCACAATCTAGATCTTCCCAATTTGCAAAAGTGCCCTCTACCGATCCTTCTTTTGCCAGCCACCCATATTCTTTGATGATTTTAATATTTTCTTGAAAGTCCCAAGGGAAATAATAGCCTAGATAATGAGCTTTCACATGACAACTCTCAATCTCCTCTTTCTTAGGATATACATAGGGCAGCACTTCTTTTTCTGTAATTGACGGATCTATTGCCAACACATCGCTGAGACGCAGTCCATTCATCCCAATGAAGTGATTAACAACTTCCTTCGTTACTGTTTTAAGTGAAGTAATATGTTCCCACCGCCCCTGTCCAATGTAACCACCTTGCTCACCATAAATCACATGCGCTATTTTCATTTTAACTGCCATTTGCATCGGCCAACAATATATACCTACATGATTTGGCCACTCATGATCGCCTACGACATCAAAACCAATCTTGGCTAATTTTCGATAGACGCTTGATTTTCTAAGCTGAATAAGATCGCAGGCGAAGCGATCTGATAGATTTTTCAAATTCTTCTCTCCAACATCAGTGGGACAAGAAGGCTCAAATGCTACCAACAATGGGTTTAAATTTAACACTTCTTTGATCAAATAAACTTGGTATGTACTATCTTTCCCTCCACTTACTGGAATTAGACAATCATAATTTGATTTATTTAGTGCAGCCGATTCTTGCATTGTTTTTTTAAAGCACGCGGCTCTTTCTTCAAAATCAATTACTTTAGATTCATCTGTAAATTTACACGCTAAGCATACCTGATTTTCATCGAAATGAAGATCTGGCTTTGTAGATGGAAACAAACATTTTCTACACCTGAAAAATGAATTATGCATGAAAGACTCCTTATTCTTTTATCTTAAGGTTCAAAAGCTCAACAAGCAACTTTCTGACTTTTTCTTTTGTTTTTTCAATTGGGTAGGTATCCGACACCCTATTTTCTTTAGTTAGGCACATCCCTACTTTCCTAAATAACTCGCTTCTTGAGCAAGCAAATGATTCTGATCTATGGAAATCAGACAAAATTGATTTAAATAGTCCTGAATAGTTAATTCCGTAATCATGAATAAGTACGTTTTTTCCCGACAGCATCGCCTCATCCAAAGCAGACGTATGCTTCCCAAGAACTAATTTTGCTTTACTCATTAACTGATAAGCATTTTTTTCTTCATTGGCTCCCACTACACTCACATTGTTTAGCTTTTTAATTTCAAGCCTGATATCTTCATAACAACTCATCTGCAACCAACTCTTATCTTTCGATTTTATAATAAACTGATTGTCGGGGAATGTTCTTGCTAAGTACAAAATATCTTTATAAAAGACTCTATTATTCCGGACAGAAACAACTGGGCTCCAATTATTCAGTATCTCGTTATCGGTATGAAAATCAAAGCAAACTATTGATCCATCACTTTTTTTCTGCTGAATCCAATCCACGCGATAGGGCCTCATGACGACAACTGACTCTATACTAGAAGAATTATTTTTTTTTAAGTTTTTATGGGTAAAATTGCCTTCACAAATATACATATCCAAAATCATGAATCCATAGTCTCTAAAAGCTGAAAGGCCTATTCGCTCCTGAAATCCTAGAACAAAAAAATTATTTTTCTGCAAAATAGCTGCAAAAAAAGGGTCAAACAACTCAGGATAACCCAATATTGCGAGTCCCGCATGCTTTTTTTTTCTTTTAACGAACTCAACATACTTTCTGCCTTTTGAACGAAGTAAAAAATCAAGGCGAAAAAAAACTCCTTTCATTCTCATGCTGACTTTTTTATGGCTTATAAAATTTTTAATTATGTGTGCAATGTCTTTTTTTGTAAGCTTCTCTTCTCCAACTTGCTCGTATTTTATACCTTTATCCTGATAACTTTTCTTGGTAAACTCATCTATCTCTGACTCTACCTCTACATGAAGATAATTTGCAGGTCCTTGCTCGCAAAAATAATACAAATCTTTATCGAACAAGTCGCCATAGCTAACTCCTTTATGCGGAAAATAAAGTGGACGCGTATCGTTAATTTTTTCCGTTAATTTCTCTAGATTTTTATTTTTTTCTCCTCGATAATTAAAAACCAGATTTTTTACTATTGAATTTAACCTTCCCTTATGCGCAAGAATAGTAGAGAAAAACTTAACTAGGCTATATCTTTGATTTTTTATTTTTGTCTCTGACAAATTTGGAGCAGACATATACGGTAGCAAACAACTAACTGTTCTGCTGTACACAGAAATATCCGTTCCATGGTGTTTATGTGCTAAAAAAAACTCTAA
>JBIKMG010000054.1:0-12332 GCA_044359385.1 Coxiellaceae bacterium | reverse complement strand
CACAATACATGCGTCTAACACGTTTATGATTGAAAGGATATCCCTCATTCCTAAGCATTCCGAATAAAGTTTTAAACCCATAGGTTGGGTTATTTCTCGATTTTTCCAGAAGAAATTCTTTGATCATCCGATCTTCCTTTTTCTTTTTACTCTGATATCGATACGTTTTTCGATCGATCTGAACGACGCGGCAAGCTTGTGAAAGGCTTGCCTTGTTTTCATGAACTAAAATTTTAGCTAAATCTCTTCGCTCAGATCTACCCCTAACTTTTTTTCGAGCACCTCTGTTAGAAGCTCATGATCCATGCTC
The DNA here is from genome assembly GCA_044359385.1 of Coxiellaceae bacterium. Taxonomy (GTDB): domain Bacteria; phylum Pseudomonadota; class Gammaproteobacteria; order JAJRRL01; family JAJRRL01; genus JBIKMG01. The sequence continues at coordinate 12,022 of JBIKMG010000054.1, read as the reverse complement.
AATGTTGCATACATATGCTTCAAACGCCGATGCTCCTTATTCCAAAGCCTTTAAACGCTTTACATCAGCCGAACTCATCCCGCCATACTTTGCTTTCCATTTGTAGTAAGTGCTTTCACCAACACTTTACTTCCTTGATAGCTCAGACACCGATAAGCCAGCTTCGCCAGCTTTTAAAATCTCAATGATTTTCGCTTCGCTAAATATCTTTTTTTTCATAGTAGCTCGTCCTTTGTTTTAAGCCTTTAAAATTCGCTCGTAGTTTAACAAATGACTCTATATCATGCCTGCGGAATTATAGGGGAGTATTACTCCTTGTCTCTCCATCGGATAAATCGCCGGTGAGTATTACTCCATCCGCCATAATCGTTCCGTAAATCTCGCTAGGGTGCACCTGTGCGAAGGATCCAAAAAACGGCATTGATAAATTGCCGATTGTTCCTGGCTCTACCACCCCAACCCCCCCCTCTGCCGGTAAGATGGGGTTCTATCTCCAAGCATGCTCCGAAATATCATGCCGACGGTGTCTGTGTTGCATTTTTTTTCTCTTTAGTCCTGTGTGTGATCTCCATCCATATAACCTATTTTCTATCTCGTGACTACAGTGTCTACGAGACATTTGATTCTTTTAAAAAGGCTTGTTTAAATTTTTTTGGCAATCAAAAAAATTATCTCGGCCAAATCGCATCGATAATGAACGATAGCTTGGAAGCCTTGAGTATTGGATAACACCGAAAAATGATCTGTTACGGGTATACCATTATCAAAATGGTGATACGTGAGAAGCAACCTTTCAATTTGTACGTATGGTGGTGTACCGTCGCAAACGTTGACTCAATGAGATTGCTAGTGCGTATATATGGGCCCAGTGCTCTGCTGGAAAATCATAAAATGCAAGTAAGCCCTCTTTGTCTTTCAGTAAGCAATCCGTTCTACTGCCCTCTCCAATTTTTCTGTATCCGCCCTTTCTTCGCGATCTAAAGCAACAAAACTGGCTCAAAACGCCCTGGTATGCGTGATTGTTCCGCTCTTTCTCGCCTCCAAAATTATCTGTGGCAAACAACTTGCGAATAAACCGTGGCCCACCACGCCCAGCATTTGACTAAACTCTTTCTCCCACATTCTGGCGTCGTTAATTTTTAAATTGTACACATCTAAAATGGGATTGCCCCAATCGCTCAGAAAGCCTTCTCTATAAACAGGATCACCTCCTAATGCTAAAATTTTTCTGGCGACAGCAGAACGAGCCGGCTGCAATACTTCGACTGCAACCGGAAACTGACCCAAACACTTCACCGCTTTAGATTCATCAACAATACAAATAAATTTTTTTGCCATACTCGCAATAATGCGTTCCCCAGTCATCGCTCCGCCCCCACCTTTTATCAACTGAAAATGCGGGTCAAATTCATCCGCACCATCCACATATAAATCCAACTGCAAAAACTGATTCGGATCGTCTACGGGTAAATGCAGGGCCTGCAACCGTGCTGTTGTTGCTTTTGAGGAAGAAACCAACGCCTTGATCCGACTTTTTATCGTCGGTAACGCATCAATGAAATAATTGACAGTAGATCCTGTTCCAACACCAATCACTGCCTCGCTTCGAGGAATGAGATCAATGGCAGCTAACGCTGCTTTTTTCTTTTGGTCTTCTGCGGTCATTCTACTCTCCTATTAAAATTTGATCGTGTCGCAACAATGCTTGAGGATCGGGGTCGCGACCCGCTAATCGCTGAAACAAAATAGCAGGGTCTTCTGATCCGCCTGGCTCTAAAACACAGTTCAAAAATTTTTTCGCTATTTCTTGATCGAAAAGCCCCTTGTCTTTAAATAATAAAAAGGCATCCACTGCCATAACCTCTGCCCATTTATAACTGTAATAACCGGCAGCATAACCTCCATCAAAAATATGCGAAAATCCATTTTGAAATCGGTTAGGCTCTACAACAGGCGAAACCGTTACCTGATCTCGCACTTCTTTGAGTATACGTGCAACCTGACCCACTTCTGTCCCGGTATATTCTGAATGTAGCCGCATATCAAATAGCGAAAACTCCACTTGTCGTAACATTCTCATCGCTGCTTGAAAATGCCGTGCCTGCCGCATTTTTTCTTGCAATTCATCCGAAATAGGCTCTCCAGTTTTTACATGTTCAGTCATACGTGTTAACACCGCTGGTTCCCACGCCCAATGCTCAAAAAACTGACTAGGAAACTCGACGGCATCCCAAGGAATACCACTAATTCCAGCGACTTGTGGGTAGTTCACTGTGGTTAACATGTGTTGTAACGCATGACCAAACTCATGAAACAAGGTCTCTACCTCATCGTGTGTCAACAATGCAGGGCCTTTACCACTGGGCGGCGTAAAATTGCAATTAATCAATGCAATGGGAAGCTGAATACTTCCATCGCTACACAATCGACGCCCTTGTAAATCATCCATCCACGCGCCTCCACGTTTACCCGCACGTGCATACAAATCGAGATAATAATAACTGCGTACGTTCCCTGCTGCGTCTAGCAAGCGATAGCAATACGCATCCTCATGCCACGTGTCCGCAAACGCTACCGGTTCTATGGATAAAGCAAACAACTCTCCCAGTAACCAACTTAAACTTTCCAACACGTTGGGTAACTGAAAATACTCTCGCAAGTGCTCCTGCGAAACATCGTATTTTTTTTGTCTCAATGACTCTGTGGCAAATGAGATATCCCAGGGTTGCAAGTCTTTCAAGCCCAACTCTTGGGCCGCATAAGTCCTCAATGCAGCCCACTCCTCTTTTGCTTTCGGTAACGATGCGTTCGCCAGACTTTCTAAAAAATCAATAACCTGTCTCGGCGTTGTCGCCATTTTAGTTTGCAATGCGTAATCTGCATAGGTTTTAAAGCCGAGCATCTCTGCCTTAGCCTGACGTTTTTGTAGAATTTCTTCGATCACTGGGCCATTATCATGCTGACCCGCTTGCGGTCCTGCATCCGATGCCCGAGTAACATAAGCTCGATAGATTTCCTCACGCAATGCTTGATCTTGCGCGTAACTTTGCACGGCATAATAAACGGGAAAATCCAAGCTAAATAACCAACCTTCTTTATTTTCTTCTTTCGCCTTTTGAGCAGCTGCATCACACACATGTGCTGGAATACCGACTAAACGTGCTTGATCTATCACCTGCGCAGACCAAGATTGAGTCGCATCTAACAGATTATTTGAAAATAACGTACACGCTTTTGCTAAGGATTGCGCCAAAGCTTCCATCTGTGCTTTTTTTTCTGGAGAAAGATGGACTCCTGCTAATTTAAAATCGCGCAATTCATTTTCAATCACTTTTTTTTGTGCCTGTGACCAATGAGCGGTATCTTTTGATTGTTGAAATGCCTCAATCGCTTGATACAATAAAACGTGATGACCCAACTGCGTTCCATAAGCCGTTAACGCTGGCAAGCAGGCATCGTAAACAGCTCGCAACTCAGGACTGTCTTTTACTAAATGCAGATGAGAAATACGTGACCAAAATCGATGCATCTTGTCATCCTCGTCATCCATTGGTTGAATGAAGTTTGACCAGGTCTTTTCATCCGGAGCCTCCAAGAGGCGCTCTACTCCTCGTAAGGCGTTTCTAATCAACGCGTTGAGTTGGGATTCCACTTGGTCAAGCTTTATATCGCTGAAATTAGGTAAGCGCATGTTTATTCCTGAGTTAATTTAGCCAATGGTATTCTAACGACTAACCCAATGTATTCAAACCCTCACGACTGGGAAATCGATGGATATCAGGCTTAGGTAACAAGACAACTTTTGAGCTGTGCTTTCCTTGAACATCCCCGAGCTTACTCCCAATATTTAGAATAATCGAATAGCCTTCTTTCTCTATCTCTGCCCGTTCCGCTACTTTTTCTTCAACGATGCTTCGCCGAGAGGGAATAGGCCGCATTTGCAGCTCTTTAAATCCCCCATAGCCTTCGCGCACTAAGTTATGCGCTGTTTTTTCACGCTCACTTTCTGGCCGTGAAGTTACGAAAAATACGTCCACTCCTTTCGATAACGCATAATCGTAAAAGGCTTTAAATGCCCAAATCACCGGTTCATCCGACTGCCACAAGTCAGCACCTGGTTGGGGTATGTGCACAAACAGTTTTTTCAACCTAGGCTCATCGGCTAACGCCGTATTATCCACAGCAGCCACTAACGCTAATTTTTTATGGTTTTTTTGACGATCATTCAAATTAACACGCAACTCCAAGTAATCCCGTGCCAATGTTAATTCTCGAACTAAATCTTTGTTATAGTTTCCCGTATGAACATAATCCGCTATCTCTTGATCTGACAAACGCTGACGAACGCCTTCAGCAGCAAAAAATGCACCGAAAGAAGGCAGTAAAAATAAGCCAGTCATGATAAAACTGAGCAACGATTTTTTTATCGACACGAAAAATAGAATCCTATTTATGATCACATGCGTTTAGTCTAAAATAACGAAATAAAGTTTCAACCTGGTGCCTTACAATTAATCGGCCACTCAGGCGGTTAATTTTGAACGTGTTACACTCTCAGTGTACCTGATCGGCAACCCTTATCGGTGAATCTGGTCGGCTGTTAGCAAGTATCTCGTTTTAAGACAAGGTAAGATGAAAAATTGATGAAAAGCGCGTATGCCCGCAGGAGCACATGAGCACCTTAAGCGAATTTTTCTTCTCAGATTGGCTAAAAATGCAGGTTTTTATGCTCACCGAAAATATCCACCGATAAAATCTCAAAGGCATCTCTTATGGCAACTCCCAGAATCTATTGGCCAAGCACACTGTCCCTTGGACAATCTGTCGCTCTTCAAACGGACACCATTCATCACCTGATTACTGTTTTACGCTTAAAATCGGGTGAGAACGTATTTTTGTTTAACGGGGAGGGCGAATACCTGACAACCCTAACGCTCACAGGCAAAAAATCAGCCCTGCTAACCATTGTCAGCAAAAACACCCAACAGCGAGAATCTCCCCTTAAACTAGAGCTCGCCACCTGTCTGTATCGAGGGAAGCAATTCGACACCTCCATTCAAAAAGCAGTCGAACTCGGCGTGCATGCCATCACACCCATCATCAGCCACAAAAGTGACGTTGTGACCAAAGCAGCTTTCGAGCGCAACAAGCAGTTAGAAAATACCGTCGTTGCCGCTTGTGCGCAGTCGGGTCGGGTCCAGTTACCTCAAGTAAATGCAGAAATTTCTCTCACCACCTGGATTGAACAATCTGCTCATACGATGGCTATTGCCTGTGATTTTTTTCCTACCACGCTTGACTGGAAAAGCACACCTCTGGAAAACCAACGCATTTCTGTTCTTATTGGACCAGCCGGGGGCTTTTCTGAATCTGAATCTCTCGCACTGAAAGAAGCGATGATCCAAAACCTTTATCTCGGACCTCGCACCTTACGAAGTGATACAGCCACTGCAATTGCCTTAGGCTTAGTCCAGCATCACTGGGGCGACTTGAGTTAATCGAACACGGCTATTTACCATGAAGACAGCGAACTAACCCGTTGCGAAAGTAGGGATTTTTAGGCTGACTCTGAAGCTATCCGACTCAACATGACGTTTTCTTAACTCTTTTTTGCTGTTAACATGAGCACCATCTTTTATTTTACGCGTGAGGTTCCGAGTGATCATTCTAACGGGAGCAGCTGGTTTTATTGGCTCCAATTTACTTCGTGGCCTAAACGCTGCTGGCTATTGCGATATTGTTACCGTTGATGACCTGACCGATGGGCGTAAATACGAAAATTTAGCAGGTGGCGTCTTCTCAGACTATGTCCACTACGAAGATTTCTTGGATCGGCTTGAGCGTGGAGATTATCCTCCTGAAAACATTGAAGCCATCTTTCATCAAGGTGCTTGCTCGACAACAACGAATTGGGATGGGCAATACATGATGAAAACCAATTACGAATACTCAAAACGCCTTTTTCATTTTGCGATTAAATATCAAATCCCTTTTATGGGTGCCTCAAGTGCTGCTGTCTATGGTGGAAAAAAACACTTTTCTGAAAACGACACCGAACAAATGCCCTTAAACGTTTATGGCTATTCCAAATGGTTGTTTGATCAATATGTCTTGCGCCACCTACCCGAAATCAAAAGCGCCGTTGTTTTACTTCGCTACTTCAACGTCTATGGTCCTGGTGAGCAACACAAAGGCACGATGGCATCGGTTGCTTTTCATATGATGCATCGTCTCGCTGAAACAGGAAAAGTCACCCTATTTGGCGCATACGATGGTTACTCCGCCGGTGAGCAAACTCGCGATTTTGTTTACGTCGATGATGTGGTAAAGCTCAATTTATGGTGCTGGCAAAAAAAAATTCCCAATGGCATTTACAACTGTGGGACATCGGTTGCTCGGTCTTTTAATGATCTCGCTCATTTACTCATCTCCACGCATGGCGGCGGTGAGCTTGAATACATTCCTTTTCCAGATCACCTAAAGGCAGCCTACCAAAGTTATACCTGTGCAGATCTCAGAAAACTAAAATCGGTTGGATATCCGCTACCGTGGACAAGCCTGGAGCTGGGTGTGGCAAAGTATTATGCTCACTTCATCTCAACAAAGCCGATTTATTAACGGCTTATTTCCATCATCCAACCGTGCGCTATTCCAGCGCCTCTATAATTCGAGTACTGGAGCAACCGGCGCGCAACGGTACGATGATGACTTCGCCACCATTAGCCAACACCACACCCGAGCCGGCAATCTCTTCCACTTGATAATCGCCACCTTTGACGAGGACATCTGGTTTGATTTGTTCAATCAAGGCTTGTGGCGTTTCTTGTGAAAAACTGACAACCCAATCCACGGATGCTAATGCCGCAATCACAGCCATCCGATCAGCAAGGGAATTAATTGGCCGGCTATCCCCTTTGAGAAGACGCACGGATTCATCGCTATTCACCGCAACAATCAAACGATTGCCTAATGCTTTTGCTTGTTGCAAATATTGCACATGACCAGCATGCAATACATCAAAACATCCGTTCGTCATCACTATTTTTTCACCGTTTTTTTTAGCTGATTCAACCTGTATTTGTAATTGCTCTTGTGTGTACACGGTGCTTTGTAGTTGCAATGCCTTCAACTCAGTGGCCGTAATCGCAGCTGCACCTAGTTTTTGAACCACCATCCCCGCAGCGATGCTTGCCAGTTCCACCGCCTCTCGCAATGTCGCTCCAGCGGCTACAATCGCAGCAACGGTTGCAATAACTGTGTCCCCAGCACCCGTTACATCAAAAACATCACGTGCTTTTGCGTGAAAATATACTGCATCGCCCCCTGCTGGAATTAATAGCATCCCCTCTTTACCTAAGGTTACTAACATATTTTCAATCGCGTATTGCTGCATCAACTCACGCGCTCGCTTTTCAATCATTTGCTGATTCGAACAACGCCCAACCCATAATTCAAACTCACGCCGATTTGGCTTTAACAGCGAAATTCCTCGATATTTTGTGAGATCTTTTGCTTTAGTATCGACTAAAATTGGAATTTTTCTTGCCTTTGCTGCCTGTATCCAGGGCTGAGGATCGCCTAACGATCCTTTCATATAATCGGATAACACCAATACATCTGTTGAAGACAAATCCATTTTTTTCCAATCGATCGGAAACTCCTGTTCCCCTGCTGTTTGTTCTGTTTCAAAATCCAATCGAATTAACTGTTGCGACATACTCAATACTCGCAATTTATGCGTGGTCACTACCGTACTTTTTACGTGCAACTGAGACTGAATGGGATACGTCGATAAGAGCTTAGCCACGACTTCTCCGGCTTTATCTTCTCCAACCATTGCGTATAACTCAGTCATCACACCCAATTTTGCTAAATTAACCGTTACATTCCCTGCTCCACCCAGTTGTGAATTCTCCGAGGTAATTTTAACTACCGGTATCGGCGCCTCAGGGGAAATGCGATCAACAGTTCCTGACCAGTACTGATCGAGCATCACATCACCCACAACCGTGACTTTTTTATTTTTTAATTCATCCCATTGCGTAAACATACTTTAGCCCTCTATTTATAGGAAAAATTCGCCATCAAGATACCCACGCTCATTTTGGGTCAATCATTTTTCTCTTCCGCTTATAACCTTTAATTTCTCTTTGCTGCTCACGAGCGATGCCCAGAGAATCATTCGCTATCGATTTTGTCAGGGTGGTTCCTGCTGCAACTATCGCATGATTACCAATTTTTATAGGGGCAACCAAGGTTGTATTCGCGCCTATAAATGCATCATCTCCAATTTCAGTTTTATGTTTTTGGGCTCCATCGTAATTACAGGTAATCATACCGGCACCAATATTAACAAATTTACCAATAACCGAATCCCCCATGTAACTTAAGTGCTTAGCTCGGGTACCCTCTCCAATGACGGAATTTTTAACCTCTACAAAATTACCCACGCTCGTTTTGTCCCCCAGCCGAGTTCCCGATCTTAAGTGAACAAATGGGCCCACTAGTGCATAATTCCCAACAATAGAGCCTTGAATAACGGTATTGGCTTCAATACGAACACCCTCACCAATACGACTATTTTCTATCACCACATTGGGACCGATATACGTATGCGAACCGATACTGACTTTACCCGATAAAACCACGTTAATATCGATCTCTACATCAGCACCGATTTCAACTTCTCGACCACGCACATCAAATCGCTTGTAGTCTTTTATAGTCACCCCTTGCATGGTGTAACGCTTTGCCATTAACTCTTGATAATAACGCTCCAGCCGCCCCAACTGCCAACGATTATTCACGCCTTGGATTTCATGCGCAGAATAAGCAGAAACGCTAAAAATGGGTCGCTTGTATTCGACTGCTTTTTCAATCATGTCCGTTAAATAGTATTCACCTTGCTGGTTATTTTTACCTAAAGCTGGCAACCAGTCAGTCAACAACGGTGCAGGCATCGTCATAATACCGGTATTTACTTCTTTGATCCGCAACTGCGTTTTATTTGCTTCTTTGTGCTCAACAATCCGAATAACGTGCCCATCTGCATCTCGAATAATTCGCCCCAATCCAAAGGGATCCTCTACTGTTGCGACCAATAAACCAATACCTTGGTGGGGCGCGCTAGAAACCAAAAACTCCAAGGTTTCTCGCGTAATCAAAGGGACGTCGCCGTAAAGAACCAATACTTGGTCTGATGGTTCAAAATGTGCTGCTGCTTGCAATACAGCATGACCGGTTCCCAACTGCTCTTTTTGCGCAACAAAGCTCACATCTTCATCTTTTAAGCTCTGCCTAACTTCAGGAAAGTCGGGGGAATAAACGACTATTATTTTTTCTGGTTTTAAATGTTGTGCCGTATGAATCACGTGAGCCAGAAGAGGAATACCACCCAGAGGATGAAGAACCTTGGGCAAATCGGTTATCATGCGCGTACCTTTTCCGGCAGCTAAAATCACGACTTTCAATGCCATGGCGAACCCCTTTCACGTTATGGACTTTAGTTAAGCATTCTCGAAAAAAACGCCCCTTTTGGGCCAATCTGCATCGAGAAAACCACTCAAGATGCTCATATATTCCTATGCAGCAATCACTTTTTTCGAATTTTTTGCCTCACCTTGTCTCAAAACTAAACGCTCACTCCAAGCAAAACCGCTTCGCTGCGAGCTGCTGGATTTCAGTCGCTCCTGGTGGAGATACAAGCACTAAGCTTCTAACAAACTCAGCAATTTAACGAGAACTCTCTCAATTACATTTGAGAAATTTAGTGCTTACGCCTATCTCGCAAAGAACGAATCGCTTTTATTTGCGCTACAGCCTCTGCCAACTCTTTTATGGCAACCGAATAATCTCTATCCGCTGCTTTTTCGGCCAAGCATTTTTCTGCCGCTTCTTTTGCAATTAACGCCGATGCCTCATCTAAATCTTCTGCTCGTTCTGCCGTATCAGCAAGCACTGTCACGATTTCTGGCTGCACCTCTAACATCCCACCAGAGACATAGAACAAGCGCTCTTCTGTTTGACCTTCTAGCATCGCTCTAATTTGACCTGGCTTAATCTGCGTTAACAGCGCTGTATGACCGGGGTAAATACCCAGCTCACCCTTTTCTCCCTCCGCAACGATTGAGTGCACGACACCGGTAAAAACTAAAGCCTCTGCACTGACAATTTCCAATCGCATTGTTTTATTTGCCATGAAATCCTCTCTTACAGCGTTTTAGCCTTTTCGATAGCTTCTTCAATACTTCCGACCATATAAAATGCTTGCTCCGGTAGATCATCGCATTCGCCATCTAAAATAGCCTTAAACCCGCGAATGGTATCTTTCAAGGAAACATACTTTCCGTCAACACCGGTAAATACTTCTGCTACAAAAAAAGGCTGAGACAAGAACCGTGAAATTCGACGAGCGCGACGAACGATTAGCTTATCTTCTTCAGACAACTCATCCATACCCAAAATAGCAATAATATCCTTCAATTCTTTATTGCGCTGCAATGTTTCTTGTACACGCGTAGCTGTATTGTAATGATCCTCACCAATCACCAATGGATCGAGCTGACGTGAAGTAGAGTCCAATGGATCAATCGCTGGATAAATACCTTGATCCACAATTTGACGGGACAAGACAACGGTTGCATCTAAATGCGCGAACGTCGTTGCTGGCGATGGATCCGTTAAATCATCCGCTGGAACATACACGGCTTGGATCGATGTAATGGAGCCTGTTTTCGTTGATGTAATTCGTTCTTGTAACTGCCCCATTTCTTCAGCCAATGTTGGCTGATAACCTACCGCTGAAGGCATGCGCCCCAACAAAGCAGAGACTTCCACACCGGCCAATGTGTATCGATAAATATTATCTACGAAAAATAAAACATCCCGACCCTCATCTCGAAAACTCTCGGCAATAGTTAACCCCGTCAGCGCCACCCGTAAGCGGTTTCCAGGTGGTTCATTCATTTGCCCATAAACCAAGGATACTTTATCCAACACATTGGATTCTTTCATCTCATGGTAGAAATCATTTCCCTCTCGCGTGCGTTCACCAACACCCGCAAATACAGAATAGCCACTGTGCTCTGTTGCAATATTACGAATCAACTCCATCATATTAACGGTCTTACCGACACCAGCACCACCGAATAAACCCACTTTTCCACCTTTGGCAAAGGGACAAAGCAGATCAATCACCTTAATCCCGGTTTCCAAAAGCTCTGTAGAACCTGCTTGTTCAACAAATGCGGGCGGCGCTCGATGAATTGGCATCATTTCTTCCGAGCCGATAGGTCCCATTTGATCAATAGGCTCACCCAAGACATTCATAATACGACCGAGCGTTTTTTGCTTCACGGGAACTGTAATTGGGCGCTTGGTATCTCGCACGCTTAGATTCCTTTGCAGACCTTCTGAAGGGCCCATCGCAATCGTACGCACCATGCCATCACCCAACTGCTGCTGAACTTCTAAGGTTAAGTTCGTTTTATTCACAATTAACGCATCGTATACCTTAGGAACCGCATCACGTGGAAACTCAACGTCTACCACTGCACCAATAATTTCACTGACTCTACCTTCTGCAACTGCCATAAAAATTTCCTCTCGTTTTAATAGTAGGACAAACCTTAACTGTCAATAGCAGCTGCGCCGCCAACAATTTCTGCAATCTCACTGGTAATACTCGCTTGCCTGGCTTTGTTATAAGCCAATTGCAAATCGCCAATAATATCACCTGCATTTTCGGTCGCACTTTTCATGGCAACCATTCTCGCTGCTTGCTCACAAGCCATATTTTCCATCACCGCGCGATACACTTGTGACTCGATATATCGAATCATCAAGCGAGTCAACAACGCTTTAGCGGAATCGGGCTCATAAATATAATCCCAATGGCCGTGACCCTTCTCTTCCTCTGAGACCGGCAATGGCAACAATTGAGTAATGATCGGTCGCTGCAACATGCGACTAGCAAACTCGTTATTCACAACAAAAACTCGATCTAGTTCGCCACTATCAAAAC